>WRAI01000008.1 GCA_009780275.1 Oscillospiraceae bacterium
CCGTGTAGCGGTACAACGAAAACCTTGCACCACTACGCAACACGCTCGCTATCCAGCCCGGCGTCTCCCAATCAGGTACATTGTAAATCCCCTGCCCTGTCTTCTGAAATAAAAACGAAAGCGCAGCTACTTCAAATTCAACTACAACGTGGGAATCCTCTACTATGGGGAATGCCCAAGTTTGGCTTGTGCCCGGCGGATCGCCGGCGAGGTTAGTGAAGTCGTTATCAGAATTAAAATACCACGCATAAACTTGGTGTTCATCATCACCATAAGGTGTTGCCTCGAATCTCACTGTCGTGTTCTCCAGCACATACACATCATTTGGCAAGCGTGTTTTGCCAATATACGCGTCAATGTCGCCGCCATCATTGATAAGCGTGACGCTTGGACGCACATTGTATTTTACCCGAAAAATCCCCGGTCCCTCCGCATTTATGTCATGGTTTGTAAAAGCATGCTTTCGCTCAACGCCGTTTCCGCTGACATCCATCTCCCACCACGGCTCTATTGTTGTTGTGCCCGGTTCAACTTGCGGATTTGCAACAGCGATCGGCGTATCGATTCGCAGCCCATTGCGCGCCATGTTTCCGGTAAAGGTAAAATCCTGTCCGATAGTGATCAGATTGAGATTGGTATGGGGCACAAAAACACCACCTCCGTCACCTGCTGTGTTATCTGCTATGGACCCCACCGTCCCGCTGAATGAACTGTTCTGCATAACATAAATGCCGCCGCCCTGGGCATTCCCCTCTGTTGTGCTGCCCACAGCTTCATTCCCCACAACCCGGCCACTCGTCGGATTCGTGGTTGTACCGCCGGCCTCCATCACAAATCTTGCACCATTCACGACCACAACGCCGCCGCCTCGTAATGCACGATTGCCGTAGTCGGGGTTTTCGTCTCCAATAATGCCGCCCGTCATTGTGAAGACGCTGCTTGCGCCATTGACACGCACACCGCTCCCCTCTGTGATGGTGCCAGTTCCCGCGCCTGTCACAGGGTCGGTTCTGGCATGACGGTTATTGCGGATCCTACCGCCGGACATATTGAATATAGTTGCATTAGCCATATTAACGCCTCCGCCCATTGGGGCGCAGTTTTGTTCTATCGTACCACCACTCATGATGAATCTTCCGTCATCAAGAGCCATGCCGCCACCATTCCAAGCTGTGTTCATGCAAATCTCGCCGCCGCTCATGGTAGCACTTGCGTCATCTCCAATATACACGCCACCACCGTTAGCTTCTATATCTGTGCTTGTATTGCCCTCGATGACACCGCCTGACATATCAAATCTGCTGCCCGCTCCTGATACCCACACACCGCCACCATCGCTCCGAGCCGTGTTGTCGCGTACAATTCCACCATCAGCTATGTTGAGAATGCTGGCTTGCGTTGACGCATCAGCAAACGCAGGACACTCTACGGCAATGCCGCCGCCATTGGTCTCGCTGTGATTTCCCGACACGATAACGCCGTCACTGACGTTAGCTGTTCCTCTGCTGATAAACATACCGCCACCATTGCGTGACACGACATGGTTCACGATATGGCCACCACGCAGGTTAACGATGCCGCCGCGCACAAACACGCCGCCGCCGTTGCCTCGTTGGAACGACGCTTCGGTTGATGTTGCCCGGTTTTCGGCAATCATCCCGTCTTCTACAGTAAATGTACCGCCGTCAGCTGCATAGACCGCGCCGCCGTTCCCTGCCACCGTACTGCCTGTAGCAATGTTTTCATTTTCGGTGTGGTTACTTTCGATTCTGCCGTTACGCATGGTGAAGTGGCTGTTTTCGCCTGAAACGAACACACCGCCGCCATTGGCCATGTTAGCGCTGCCGTTTTCCAAATTAAAATTGAAAGGACTGCCTGCGGCCGCAGCCTGATTTTCAATAATCAATCCATTAGTCATGTTGCCACGCCCGCCATTAGCAATATAGACGCCACCGCCGTTGCCGGCAAACACATCCACACCGGTAGCCGAAGAGTTCAGCACTCTGATGGCTGCATTGCCCTCAACCCTACCACCATTCATATTAAAGGTACTGTTCGCGCCCGAAACAAACACACCCCCACCGTTTGACGTGTTTCTTGCGTTATTGGCAGTTACAGCACTGTGGCCTGTCACCGCCGCCGTAGCAATATTATCACGAATCACCCCGGTGCTCTGCATTGACTGGCTGCCCATGTTAAAGGTAGCGCCGTTGGCCACAAATACACCACCGCCATTGCCCGCGACCACATTTGACAAGTTGGAAACTCGCACCCGCTCAGCGCGGTTGCCGCTAATTTCGCCGCCATACATATTGAAGATAGCGTTTGTCCCTTGTGCAAATACACCTCCACCGTTAGATACGACAGTTGCCGTAAGGTTTCCTGTTGCCCCTGGGTCAGCCGCTACAGTTAACCCGGCATAATTTCCGGAAATTACACCGTCATGCATCGTGAATGTGCCACCTGTTCGTATGCTTACAGCACCGCCGTTACTCCTTGTCGTTGTCCGATCAACAGAAGCGTCGATAACTGTCCCGATAGCACGATTATTTCGAATGACGCCGTTATACATGATAAATTGACCGTGTTCGCTTCCATCCGTTCCTATATTGATAGCACCGCCGGCATTTCTGGCTGTATTACCTTCCAAAACTCCGTCAAACATAACAAATCGAGCCATAGTAGCATCCTGTCCAAGATTTACAGCACCGCCGTTTCCTCTTACACCGGTTTGTGCAAAATTATTTCCACCTGCTCCTCTAGCAATATTATCTCGAAGAGTTCCTCCATACATAATCAGTGCTCCGGCACCGCGCACATGTACAGCACCACCGGCAGCTTGCGCATGATTGGAATGGATGAGAGAGCCCGGCATCAAAGTTAATCTGCCACCCCTTTGTACATCTGTCGCGCCGCTGTTATTCGTTGCGGCGTTTCTGATGACTGCACCCCGGCACATGATAAAGTGACCGCCAGTGTTGCCGGCAGCTCTTGGCTCTATTGCTACACCGCCACCTGAAAAGCCAGCTATTGCAGTTACATCCCAGTCGATAGGGGCAGGCGGCACCGCCGGAGCGCCTTGTCCGACAGCGGTGGCGCGATATTGCATAACAAAGTTTCGAATCACTAATCCGAATTGATTAGGGTTTCCCGGCTCGCCGATGTCATCATGTGCGGCGTCATTGTTCGCGTTGTTTGCACTCCGTACCATAAACGGCCGCGTGTGGCCGGTCGCATTGGTAGAAGTGTCGGTGAGCACGATTTGACCCGGTTCATAACTGCGATGCTGCAATAACGTTGCATCGTATTCGCTTTGTGTGATTTCTCCCGCCGCAAGACGTGCGTCAAGATCAAAGGTTTCACTGTGACGACCAACCAAAACAACTGTTGCCCCGCTGCGAACCTCTACTCTGCTGGCAGCGCCGACATTTCCTGTATTGATATGGCTCGGGATGATGACATATGTAACTGTGTTTGCAGTCGCTGCCGCTGTAATTGCGTTCAGCACCCTTGTATAAATAGTGTTTGCCGGGGTAGGAGCAATCTCAACAATGCGATAGTTTGTTTCTCTGGCATACCAGATGCGCGGATCATCTATCTCTTCCTGTGTAAATAAGTCATGCACAGTCAGCGATGCTCGCAGAAGACCGGGTAGAGCCTCGTCCCGCGACTCTACAGAGAGGGCGTCTTCTATGGAACCATCGTGTCCTGCATCATTTTCATTACTTTCTTCGGTTTGCTTTCCATCTAGGTCATTTTTTTCAAGTTCCGTTTTACTTTCGACCTCTTCTTCACTAATTTCACTTTCTATGAACTCGCTTTCAACTTCGTCGCTCTCATATAACTCATAGTCGTCATGTATAGCATTATCGCTATCGTCGCTACTATTAATAATATTATCTCCATAGGTCGTACCTATAAAACTCACAAAAATGAGATTTATAGCCAAAAAAAGAGCCAGAACACTGAGCAAATAAAATCTTTTTTTTCTTTTTTCATTTGGGAAATACATTGAAACTTCTCCTTTCATTACATAACGGATACATTTCAATTATACTTTTTTCATAGAGTAATACTACACCCAAAAGGATAAAAAATATCAAAAAAATCGCATCATCGACATTTCACTTGCAGCATCTTCCGACAGCCAAACCTTGAAAAGCGGCACAGAATGCACACCATGCGACTTTTTTATTATAGTCTAGAGTCAAGTTTTCTACTGTCGACTCGTCTGCCAATTCTTCTTGACAACCCAATAAATCAATGCTATACTGCTTTATCAGACAAGCATTACCGTTGAGGGGTAGAAGTCAGACGCCCTCATATTCTAAGCTAAAAATCGAGGTGTGGCTCAGCTTGGTAGAGCGCTGCGTTCGGGACGCAGAGGCCGCAGGTTCAAATCCTGTCACCTCGACCATGATTCCCTCAACACGTTGCGACACAACGATTACGGCGATTACAGAACGCTCCGTAACACATTCGTAACACATAAAAATCGATTGCTTGTACAACGAACGACACCTCAAATCGGGTGTCGTTTTTGTTTGTGTACATATGTTCGCATTGTGTGATGTCGATTGATTTCCCAATTGTCATTCGTGCATAAAATCACCCATTATATTATACCATTTTCGATTTTAATTGCGTTCGCCATTGCACCCAATTCACACATCATCTACAACCGTCAAAATCAACCGCTAACTGATGAAAACAATGTTTGCAATGTCAACTATGCGTTCGATTGAAATGCTGTAAAACTGCGAATTTCTGTGTTATGCCGTGAATGCAAAAAATGAACCCATTACGGATTCATTTCATTGCATTATCAAATATGGTATTCGGTGTTGTCATGGTCAACATTTGAAATTAAATCATCAATTTTGACACCCAACACAATCGAAATTTTATATAACGTGCGAACTGACATTGTGAATTTATCATTGTTGCTTTCAAGTCGTCTGATATAATCATGTGACAAATCAACGAGTTCAGATAATTCTGCCGCAGTCATTTTTATTTGTTTACGATAACGTTTGATGTTTTTGCGAATGGTCAAATATATGTCATCATCGAAATCAAATGTACGCATTGATTATCACCCCACGTTAATTGTACATAAATCAACAAAGGGTGTATGTGACTGTGCAGGTCACAAAAATTTGACACACGCCCAAAATCATGTTACCATGTCATTGTCGAAATCGACAAAATATGTAAAAATGACAAGGAGAAACACGATTTATGAAAAAGCGGATTTTATCACTGGCACTTGCAATGTTGATGATGTTTTCATTGACAGGTGCGATGTTGACAACGGGGGCGAATGGTGCGATTTCAAGCATTACATATATTCCAAATCAAATTGCAAATTTCACGATTGAAAATATTGAATTATTTGGCGGACAAATTGATGAAGTCGCACAAGGACAATCGCATACAATTCGTGGAATTGCACCATTTATTCACAATGAAGGACACGAATTTTACGCATGGGGAATTCGTATGATGAACATGGAAACATTTCAATTTGAATGGATTGAATTTTTTTATGAGGGTCAAGTCATCACGTTAGGGCAAGACGAATTTGCTGAACGTCATATGATAACAATAATGCCTGTATGGGTACCCGAAAATCAAAATCCGCCCGAATTAGCAAATGTTTGCACGATTACAGGTCAACTTCCATGTAATTGCGATGTTTTCGTTTGTGACGTTTGTGGTAGAGGTGATTGTGCTTGCTGTGATGATTGCAATGAATTTCCTTGCGTTTGCGAACCTGTTTTTTGTCCAGATTGCTATTGGAATCCATGTATTTGTGATGTCGAACGCACAGTATGGGATTATGACGCAAGAGCAAACGCAAATTCATGGGCGAGAGATTACATAGAAACGGCATGGGATTTTAATATGCTGTCAAGTCGTGTATTGCAAAATAACACATGGCAAGCAGGAATTTCACGTTTACACATTGCAGACATTGCTGCACGGTTTATCGAGCATTATACAAATATGACAATCAATGAATTCATTGATTCGCTTGACGATGATGATTTATACGAAATTCCCGATTTATATGACATTGCAAATTTGTATGAGTTTGATAGTGATGCGTATGCGATGGTTCGATTGGGCATTTTTCGGGGTTCGCAGTCATATCGTTGGACGGGTTTGCAATTTAGGGCAAATGATTTAATCACACGACAAGAAGCGTCAACATTATTGGGGCGTTTAGTTTCGTTATTTTGTGGTGCAATTCCGTCGAACATTACAAACGAACAATTGCCGTTTGAGGAAAATTTGCCGTCGTGGGCAAGAAATTATATTCATTTTTTGTACAATCAGCAACCGACTCGAATAATGGGAAATACATGCTCACAGGGCGGATATTTATTTCGACCGTTGATGACATTTCCGACACAACAAATGACGATTGCCGTTGTACGGACATTGAATACATTGTGTGATTTCGGAAATTGTGAATGTGTAATTGACGTTGAACCGCAGACAAAAACAATTTATGTAATTCGTGAAACTTTTGGCACAACAAATACACAGGCATTTGAAAATTATCAAGCAATGCGGAATGTATTTGACAATGGAAATTTTGCGACATATACGGCGGTTGAGGTTACATGGCATAGTAGATTTACAGATAACAGCGGAAATTTTGTATTAGAGAATGTTTGGGTTGGTCAAGAAGTTTGGGGTTGGTTAGCAGGAAGTCATGTTTCGGCAGTTTGGAATGGCAACGAGGGTGCGAGTTTTGATAGGGGTTCAAAAATGGTAGGAGGAATTAGCAATGGGTGGGCAAGAAATAAAGCATTTGGAACAGAGCAAGCGTTATGGGATTTTATCGAAGGCGATGAAAATTGGGCACATGAAAATCGTTCAACAGGTTGGGGATTTAGAAAATTTTATTTAGTCAACGGTATATGGACAACAGGCGATTCAACATGGAGTGGTTTTGATGGGGATTTGATTGTGAGTGCATAATCACAACACGCACAATCCACAGTAGAACCGTTTAGTTCATATGTGAACATGATAACGTGTTGACGATGTGGATAATCGGTTAAACCGCAGAATTAGCGGTCACAATGATAAATAAAAACGCAATGTCGATTTTGTCAACATTGCGTTTTTTGTGTTCAAAGGAAAATAAAATTTAATAATTATGCAGATTTTTTGATTTCATACGTTTTGTTACAATGATTCATAAATTGATACATTGCATGAGTAACAATGTTCGTACAATGCACGATTGCAAAAAATATGTCATCATGCAAATCACCAACGTGTTTATTATGTTTTTGTTGATAGATTTCATCAGCGTGTTTCAATGCGTTTGCAATAATCGAATATGACAATTGATTGTGTTTTTCATTGTATGCAATTAAATCACACGTGCAACGAATGTCATTGCATTTTTCGTCATCACGGTTTTTTGATTCGTGATACAATTTCATCATTTCGTTGATGTCGTTTTGCATTTGAGTTTGTGCAGATTTCGAGAGATTTTTGTTTGTATTATTCATTTGATAATACTCCTTTTTAATGTAAATTTCGTTGATTTCTCAACGATTTATTATGTATATATTATAACATAAAATCAAGCAAAAGTATATGATTTTTGAAAAGAAAAATAAAGTCGCAAACGCAGACAGCACAAGGTGTTCAGAGGGTCGAGAGGATTATTTTTCAGAAAGTTTTGATATTGTTTTTTGGTTCGCAAAATGCGGGCAAATTTTATTACAAAGAGGTATTAAATATGCAGGTGCAATTACAAGGAATTAGAGCATTAGATTTCAAATCAGACAATGGCGAAAATGTCAAAGGCACACAGTTATTTGTTACATACAATGATGAGAGTGTAAACGGTTTAATGACGGATAAAATTTTCGTCAAACAAGAAGTTCAAATTCCGCAAGGAATCAAACAAAACGACATTTTGAATTTGATGTTCAATAACAAGGGAAAAGTCATCGCAATCAGTCAAGCGAAACAATAACGAAAAAATGGGCGATTTATTTCGCCCATTAAATTTATGAGGAGCATTTTATGAGCAACAAACAAATTAAACAAGTCAAGTTCGGCGCTGTCATTGGTTACATGATTATCATGTTCGCAGTATTTCGCAGATTTAGCGGTTTTCATATATTCGATGATGTTCGTATCGGAACATTGCCAATTATCGCATTACACGTCATTCTAACGGCGCTCGCTATCGTTGTATTGTTCGTTATGATTTATGTGTTCGCAACAAATCATTTCGCACGAAAAGCAATACAGGATAAAATCACAAATACGGCGTGTTTGAAAGAGATAACAACGGCAAAATTGATTTCGTATAAATTATCAAATACGGATTACGTCACGTTGGCATTTCGTGCGGAGGGTGTTTCCAAAGATGTATGGGAATCGAAACGCAATGCGATTCAATCGGCAATCAATTATACAATCATTGGAGATATAGAATATTCAAAAAATTGTTGGTCGGTCGTTTATTTCAACGCACGAAAAGGACGGACAAAATCAAATCAAGCGAGGTTAGTTGAGAATGATGTTTAATGTTGGATATGATTTGCAAGCATGGAATGATTACAGCGAGAAAAAATACATTACGGCAGATATTTCATCAAGCACAAATTCACAAACAGTCATTTGTGGCATGAGCGGAAGTGGTAAGTCATATTTTTTGAATCAGTTATTTGCAAAATTAGTCAAGGCAGAACCCAACGGCGAATTTTATTTTGCAGATTTCAAAGGCGATGATTCATTTGCCCATTTAAGGGATTGCAAAAATTATTATTCGTACAAGAACACAATCAAAGCGTTAGACATTGTGCATGAGAAGTTACAGCAACGAATGAGCGGTATAGATAAATCAAGAAATCAAATAACGTTAATTTTTGATGAGTATGTAGCGAATATTTTATCGTTGTTGAATGAATACAAGAAACACGCCCAAGCAGTAATGAATAAAGTATCAGAATTATTGATGATGGGTCGTTCAATGTGTGTTCGATTGATTGTTTCATGCCAGCGTCCCGATGCCGCCGTTTTCAATTTTGGTTCAAGATTGAATTATGAAATTTGCATTATTTTAGGTAAGTTTAACAAATCAATTTATGATATGTTAATGCCGGAACACATCGACGCCGTCAAAATGAAAATTGACAATCATAATTTCGGTTGTGGCGAGGGTTCGTGCGTAATTGGTTCAGATTTGCATTTTATCAAAGTTGGCGAAGTTGAAAACATGGAAAATATAAAGAGAATTTGCAAGCAAGCGTTATCATAATTTTAGAAAACGATATTATAACACGTTCAGATTTTGAGCGTGTTTTTTTGTTGCGGTAGAACACAGAATTTTGCGGTTTAACAGATTGGTTCATGTGTTGTCATGGTTGTGTATTGATTGCGAAAATTAGCAAGTGTGCCGCAGATTTTCAGATGTCACAATGTCACAGAGGTAATAAGAAATTATAGCGTTTTGGGGTTCGTCATGTTGTATAAAATGAGGGTCAAAAGTGGTTGAAGTTTGTGCAATTTGACGGACGATTTCGGGCGGTTTTTCGAGTTGAAATAGTATAATAGGAGTATATAAATAATCAAATTAAAGGAGAAAAATTTTTATGGGATTTACATAACGATAAAAGATTTTGCGTGAGGGTACGCAAATCGTGCGAAGCGATTGAATTGGATTACTACATTCAATACATAGGTGTTTTGTGACACATTTAGAAAGTCACAGATATAAAGTTCACAAGTTCACATTGAAAACAATATGCACAATTTTATGTGCAAATAAAATAACGTAAAGGATACTATAAAAAATGAGTAACAATAATTTTCCCAATGATTGCATGAACGAAATGCAAAACGAACGTGTACGCAGATTTTTTATCACAATAAATCATTCAGACGTGCGAGAATGGACACATGATAAAATTCGTGATGTATGCGAGAAGTTTCCGACAATTAGATATTTTTGTTTTGCAGATGAAATCGGTAACGAAAGTAAGCGTTTACATTCGCATATATACATAGAATTAGACAACGCAATGCGGTTTAGTACAATGATTAACAATTTCAATGGGGGTCATGTGCAAAAAATACATGAATTTGGTACGGGATTTGATTGTCGTAATTACATACGTAAAGATGGTAGGCATTTTGATAAACATGACACAGTTGTTGAAAATACGTTTTATGAATGGGGGCAAGTTCCGCAAGACAAATCACAAGGCAAACGCAACGATTGGAGCGATGCACGAACAATGTTAAATGATGGTTTTGATGTTGATAGTATTATTGATACGTTTCCTCATTTAATGCGTTATCGTAATATATTAGAAAATGAAATGTTGCATATGAAATCAAGGGGCAGGCAAATGAAAGGTCGTGCGTATGTAACATATATTCAAGGTCGCACGAATTTGGGTAAAACAACATGGGTATTTGATGAATATGGCGATGATGAAGTATGCAACATTATTGATTACGAAAACAAAAATCAAATATTCGATAGTTATATGGGCGAAAGGGTTTTGTTATTAGACGAGTTCGATTCAAGCATTACATATTCGATTTTGAATGGGTACATTGACAGGCGAAAAGTAAAATTGAGTGCGAGGTATCACAAAAGAACGGTGTGTTATGAAAAAATATACATCGTATCGAATTTGCCGTTAGAAAAACAATATGAAAAATTGAAAAAAGACAATCGTGCATTTTACGACACGTTCATTCGCAGAATTGATAAAGTTATGGTTTACACAGATTTTTGCAAATTCAACGAATACACGACAAGTGAATATTTTGAGTTGTTAGAACACGACAAATCAATCAATGGTTTTGCGACGAGTGAAAGTAAGAAACAAACGGGATTTTGTAGTATATGTGGCGAATTTGATTGTATGGGCGATAATTGCGACGATTTATGGGGCGAGGATTTAGCGAGTTAGGTTTGGTTAGTCACAGTCACAGAAGTAATAAGAAATTATACAAGAAACGGATTCGACTTCGGTCGGGTTCGTTTTTTATTTGGGCGGTTTTTCAAGTCAGAATAGTATAATAAATGTATAAAATAAACAAAAAAGGAAGTACATTTAATATGATGGAAAAACGCATGAATATTCCGCAAACAACGAGTATTGAAAACGCATTACATATTTATTATCGTCATGCAGAATTAGGCAACAAAGAGATAACAATTTTATTCGGGCAGCGTTCCCCGAACACGTTGTCGAAATTGAAAAAGATTGCAAAGGACGAAATGCGAGAACGTGAAATGATGTCGTTTGGTTCAAACACGGTCAACACGGTTGTTGCGTTTGAAGTTTGGGGTATTGACGTTAAGGATTTAGAGCATCGCATGAAAAAGATTAAACAGTTGAAATTAGCGTAAATAAAAATATGATGATGTTGATTGCTTGTAAATGGGTGTTGACACTACTTTTCAATGTGTTATAATTCGTTCACAAGCAATCGACAGGAAAGGATAAAAAAATATGTCGATTAAAAAGATTACAGGCAAATCAAAAGACGGTTTGCAAAAGTATCATGTTCGTGTAAATTTCATGTGCAACAGAACAGGCAAATATAAGCAGTTCACAAAAATTGCGTATGGGTTAGAAAATGCAAAAGAATTAGAAATTCAGTTGCAAAAACAAAAAAATGAACATGATATAGATTCAAAAATGACGATTCAGCAGTTATTTGATGAATACATGGCAAAGAAACGGTTTGAAATTCGTGAATCAACATGGGATACCCATAAGCGACAATATGAAAATCATGTTCAGTCGATTTTAGGCAATATACGAATTAGCAAGTTGACAACGCAGATTTTGCAGGATTGGAAAACACAAATTGAATCAAAAGGAATGGCGTTGAAAACAAAACAGCATATGTACGGTAATTTACGAGCGTTGTTAAATTATGCGGTCAAAATGCAGTACATCAATCAGAATTTATTGTTGATTGTCGGCAATTTCAAAGATGCAATGTACACGAAACAGGAAGTTGATTTTTACACGTCGGACGAATTTTTGCAGTTTATTGAAGTTGCGAAAGCACAAGCAATAAAACACGAGCGAGAAAATCACGATTGGTCGGAGTATGAGTATTATGTATTTTTCAATATTGCGTTTTATTGTGGTTTGCGAAAAAGTGAAATTCATGGGTTGCAATGGAGTGATATTTGTGGTAATATGTTAAGTGTTCGGCGTTCGATTCAACAGAAAATCAAAAATGTTGATATTGTGCAACCCCCTAAAACAAAATCGTCATATCGTACAATGCAAATGCCACAAGCATTGATTGACATTTTGAACGAACACAAGAAACGCAAACAGCAATTACACAATTTCAGCGATGACAATTTCATTTTAGGCGTTGAGCGTTCATTGCGTAATAGTTCAGTTGCAAATCGAAATAGTTTATATGCGGAATTGGCACAGTTAAAGCACATACGCATACATGATTTCAGACATTCTCATGCTTCTGTTTTATGCAATGCAAATGTGAATATTCAGCAAGTTTCAAAACGAATGGGTCATGCACGAGTTGAGGAAACACGGAACACATATTCGCACTTATATCCTCGTGATGTTGAAATTGCCGTTGATGTATTTAACAAAATCGACAATGCGAACAAGCGTCCTCGATTGTACGAAATCGCATGACGAAACGTAACACATTTTTAACACAATATTGTGAAATTGTTGCGAATATCAAAATATTGCGAAATAGGCAAAATGCGTGAACACATTGATATGAATAGGTTATAATAGGTTTGGGTGATTGGCGAATATATTAAAATTGTTTGCAAATTCGACCTGTCACCTCGACCATTAGTCTTAATGAGTCTGTATCCCTAGTTACCTCTGTTGCCAACAAAAGCGTTCTTATCAGCATATTAAACGCTGATAAGAACGCTTTTGTTTTACTATTATTGCAGACAAATTTTAACAGTAGATACCCAAAAACTTGATAACCTAATTATGTTTTGTTGCCTGCCTTTAGTGCGCGCGCTAAAATTTCATTGCACACAAATACAAGAACAACAAAAGCCAAGCCCAAAGGGAAAAGCGCCTCATAAGAGATAAAATGCATGATTTGGCTGGTCATAAAGAATAACACTGCTATCCCGGCACCAAAAGCCGCAAGTTCATACCCTACAATTTTAGACACAGTGTGGGGTGCAAATCGATTGGATGTATCACTGACCAAGGTTGGAAGCATCGGGCCTAGTCCAAGCCCTGCCAAAGCCATGCCCCAAACGTTGCCGACGAAATATAATACTATAACTCCCACTACGGCTACACCCGCGCCAATACGCACAATCGGAACTTCCTTTAACCACTTTGCGACCCAGCCAAAAAACACTCGACTGACCGTCATTGATATGTAGTAAACGGCTGAAAATATTGCCACTGTATAAGTCGTTTCTTGCCCGCGCGCAATCAGTGCTGCGCCGGTAAAAAACACGAGGGTATAGTCTGTGCCGCCCAAGAAGAAGAATGTCAATATCTCCACAACCTGATGCCACCGTTTTGTTAAATATCGTTTCTTTTCTGTGTTTTCTTCTAACTCGCCCTGAGCTGACTCATTATCATCAATCCAAATCTTTTTATACATGCTAAGCAAAAGCATAATTGCCACTGCCCCCAAAATACCGGTAATCACAAAATATCCCGCGCGCCAACTTAGCACTGCCATCATCTGACCCATAATAATAGGACTTAACGTAGCGCCAACACCCCAAAAGCAGTGCATCCAGTTGTTGTGCCTAGCGGTAAAGTGTTTTGCCATATACGAGTTCATGCTGGATGCCATTAATCCAGTGCCAAACCCATAAATCGTTATGGTTGCAAGCACTAATGTAAAATTCGGCGACAAGGCAAGGCCAATAAAGCCTAAACTCATGATGATAAGACCATATAAATAAACCGTTTGCAACTTCATAAAACGATTCAGTTTAGATAAGATGATCCCGGCTAATGTGTAGGTAACAGAATATCCCACCAAGATATATCCTGTGTGGGCTGTCGTCATTCCCCGGATTTCATCTGCAATGCCAAGCCATGACACAGTAAATGCACCATCGGGAAATCCAACAACAAAATAACTCACCAAGATAACGCCGAGTAACCATATATTGCTTTTTTTTGCTTCAATCATGACAATTCCTCACTTTTTATTGGATATAATCCTTCTGCAAACTTCTTAGATTTTGCTATAAATGCATCACTCGCAACATCTACACCCAAGAGTCTCATCATATGCTGGACAAACCGTAAGCGTTTATGTAAGTCTTCTGCACTGCACTCAAGAGTAACAGGGTCACACCATATGCAAAATAAGAGATTGAATAGCTGAGCGCATTCTTCAGGAAATTCTGTTTTTACCGAACCATCTTGATTTCCTTCTTTTATGATGTCAGTGATAATTGGCGATATCTTTTTCTCCCATGCTCTCAAATCCTCAATAATAAGTCGGGGGCTTCGAGACGTAAGTGCCATTTTTGATAACGGCGTTCTCTCAGCATCGTCGTAGAACCTGTTGAACAGACCCACGATTTTTTCTTTAGCTGTCAACATTTTCATGTCAGAGAGCCATTTGTGCATATCCTGTGCCGTGGAGTCGTTATGTTTGTCTAGTACTGCAGCTAAAATATCCTCTTTCGACTTAAAGTGGTGAAAAATTGTTCCCTTAGACAGCCCTGTCTCGTTTACAATTTCTTGCGTCGTTGTTTTTTCATAGCCTTTTTCCAAAAAAAGTTTTTCAGAAACAGATAGAATGGTATTGATCGTTTTTTGTGGGTCAATAACTCGTGCCATGTGTACAACCTCCTTCTTATATAGTATGATAACACAGCGTAGACCGTCGGTCGGTCTATTTTCATGCTATCATTTTCCGCACTCTTTGTCAAGTATTTTACATACTAACTCGCTTTTGGTAAGCATACATTGACCGACATATCATATGTGCCTTTGTTATAAGCACTGTCAAAAACTTGCTCTTTGCTTTCTTTTGTGGTATAGTGAGGAGAAAGCCACATCTACAAATATCGAAAGGATTGTATCGAAATGAAAAAAATGTGCAAATTTCTCGCGTTGCTTCTTGTTGTCACTTTTGCGGCTGCCAGCTTTTCTGCTTGTGAGAACGGAGGCGGTTCTGACGACGGTAATTTCAGCATCGGTATTATTCAATTGTTAGAGCATCCGGCACTAGACGCTGCCAGCAACGGCTTTATGGAAGAACTGACGGCGGCGGCAGAGTCCGCGGGATATACCGTAACGTTTGACTTGCAAAACGCGCAAAATGACACCGCCACACTAAATACCATCGCGAGCGGCTTTGAGCGGCGCGGGGTAGACTTGGTACTTGCCAATGCCACGCCCAGCGCACAAGCAATGGCCAATGTAACCAACGAAATCCCTATCGTTGGTGTATCGATTACTACCTTTGTCGGTGCTGGCTTAGTTGACTCTAACGAAGCACCCGGCGGAAATATTACCGGCGCATCCGACATGAACCCCGTTCGTGCGCAAATTGAAATGATTTTGGAGTTTTTCCCCGACATCCAAACTATCGGCTTGCTGTATTCATCGGGCGAGGATAACTCTGTGTATCAAGCGCAATTGGCACGGGATGTTATCGAGGATTTAGGGCTTACCAGCGATTCGGCCACTATCGCCGATGTCAACGACTTGCGCCAAGTCGCTACATCCTTGGCTGGCCGTGTAGATGCCATCTACATACCAACTGACAACAACATCGCCGGCGCAATGGGTGTCATTGAACAAGTCAGCGACAGTTCCAGCACACCGTTCTTCGCCGGCGAAGAAAACATGACCATGGGAGGCGGCGTTGCCACACTCAGCGTCAATTACGAGGAGCTGGGGCGGCAAGCCGGCCGTATGGCAGCGCAAATTCTACTCCAAGGCGCAACCCCGGCAACGATGCCGATTCAAACGGCAGAGCGATACAATTACACTGTCAACGGCTATATGGTCGAGCGTTTGGGCATTGATGTCCCCACGCGTTTCCAAGAATTTATCCGCATGCCGGAATAATAGAAGTGTTGAAAGGCAGTTTCAACATACCCGAATAATCACTAATTAAAGGACATATCATATGTTTTCCATCTTGCAAGTAGCTGTTTCAGAGGGGTTGCTCTGGTCGCTGATGGCGGTCGGCGTTTTTTATACGTTCCGCATTTTAAATATGCCCGATCTGTCCGTCGAAGGCACGTTGATACTGGGCGCGGGATTGGCAGCGCGGCTGATTGCCAACGGCGGTAATCCGTTTGTGGCCACATTACTTGCCATATGTATTGGCGCGGCAGGCGGCTTTGTCACCGGCATTTTACACACCAAGCTCAAAATACCGTCAATTTTGGCTGGCATTTTGACGATGGTCGGCTCTTACTCAGTCGCCCTTCGTGTCATGTCACAGCCCAATATTCCGCTGAACCGCTGGCGTACATTCTCTGTCTTCGCGGCATTTGAAAACCTGCTTGGATCACTGGGGATAGCCGTTTCTTATGACACCATTGTCATTATCTTCTCTGTTATCGTGGCCATCGCCATTGGTGTGCTCCTCTATTGTTTTGCCGGTACCGAAATCGGCTCTGCCATGCGCGCCAGCGGCAACAACTTACAGATGGTCAAAGCGCAAGGCGTCAACACCAATGCCATGATTGTACTGTGTCTGATGATTTCCAATGGGCTGGTCGGCTTATCGGGCGCGCTGATTGCGCAATACCAAGGCTTTGCAGTTGTCACCATGGGTGCGGGCACAATTGTCGCCGGTCTTGCCGCAGTGGTAATTGCCGAAGTGTTATTTAAGTTCCGCAGCTTTTGGGGGCGGTTGATTTCGATTGCTTTGGGTTCAATTATCTATCGCCTCGTTATCGCCCTTGTATTGGAATTGGGTATGAATCCCAACGACCTGCGATTGCTTACCGCCATCACTGTTGCCGTCGCCTTGGTGTTGCCGCAAACGCGCGACTGGCTCAAAAGGCTGTTCGGCAAAGTGCGGGGAGGAGCTTCATAATGCTACACATTGAAAACCTAAACAAAACCTTCAACCCCGGCACTGTTATTGCCAACCATGCCTTGCGCGGCGTCAGCCTGACCCTTGCAAGCGGCGATTATGTAACACTCATCGGCGGCAACGGCGCGGGCAAAAGCACGCTGTTAAGTAGTGTCGCCGGTACGTTCATGTCTGACACCGGACGCGTTACCATTGACAATGTCGATGTGACAAATTTGCCGGAACATAAGCGAGCGCCATACCTCGGACGCGTCTTTCAAGACCCGATGATGGGCACGGCCGCCGGCATGAACATTGAAGAAAACCTTGCCATCGCCTACCGACGCGGCAAGCGGCGCAGTTTGCGCTGGTATATCACGGCAAAAGAGCGTAAAATCTACCGTGAGCGTCTTGCCACATTGGAGCTGGGGTTAGAAAACCGCATGACTGACAAAGTGGGGTTGCTCTCCGGCGGGCAACGGCAAGCATTGACCCTCTTAATGGCAACACTCAAGCAACCCAAAGTATTGTTGCTCGACGAACACACTGCCGCACTCGATCCTAAGACAGCACCTAAAGTGCTGGATATCGGCGACCGAATTATCTCAGAGCATAAACTAACAACCATGATGGTGACGCACAATATGCGCGACGCCATCCGCCACGGCAACCGCCTCATTATGATGAACGGTGGGCACATTGTGCTAGATGCTTCGGGCGAGGAGAAGAAAAATTTGACAGTGGAAAATCTCATTACCAAGTTCAGCCACGCCAGCGGCGAGGCGTTCGCGGGAGATCAAGCGCTCTTAGGCTAACTCATGTGCAAACTAGACAAAACGGAATGATCCTTAACCAAGGGATGATTCCGTTTTGTCAACTGTCGCAATTGACATCGCCTAATAACCTATTATATAATAAAATAACACAACATGCATGGAGGCATTCATGAAGCAATATCTATACAAAGGCGACAAAAACGCCTACAAAGCCAATCTTCACTGCCACACCACTGTTTCCGACGGCAAATATACGCCCGAGCAAACCAAAGCTATGTATCAAGCCGAGGGATACAGCATTATCGCCTTTACCGAGCATGACGCGTTAGTTTCACAAGCCTGCTTGAACGATGATAACTTCCTGGCCATCAACGCCTGCGAAGTCAGCGTCACCCAAGACATCAACTATACGCGCTGCAAAACCTATCACCTCAATTTATATGCAACAGACCCAAATGTCACACAAACGCCTCCTCTCCCGCACATGGCCTACGACGACATCGACGCCATCAACCAATATATCCAAAACCGTACAATTGAAGGTTTTCTAGTATGCTACAACCACCCTTATTGGTCGCTGCAAACTTATGATGATTACGAAAAACTACAAGGTTGCTGGGCGATGGAAATCTACAACCACAGCGGCGAAATCGAGGCATACAACGGCTATAACCCGCAGTCTTACGACGAAAAGCTGCGCACAAGCAACAATATTTTCTGCGTTTCGACCGATGATAATCATAATATCCACCCCCTGTACAGCGCCAACTGCGACTCGTTCGGCGGTTGGGTGGTCGTTAACAGCGAAAGCTTGCAATACCAAGACGTCATAACGGCACTTAGCGATGGCGATTTTTATGCCAGCCAAGGCCCCGAAATCTACGAGGTGTATGTGCAAGATGATAAATTAATTGTCAAATGCTCCGCCGTTGTCCTCATTGCCGTCTACACCCAAGGGCGAGTATGTTATACTCGCAAAGGCGCAAAGTTAAATCACGCCGAGTTTGACCTTACGGGCCACGAAGGATATGTGCGCGTAATGTGCCGCGACAGCCACCATAAGGACGCCAATACAAACGCGCTTTGGTTGTAAAGGAATCTAATCCCCCTGCGACAATAAAAAATTTACCATTTTCCAAAAAACACTTGACAAGGCTATCACATCATGCTATACTGTACTAAACAAAAATCACAGTGAGGAGTTTATCCAAACTATGCGTACACACAGCAAAATTTCAATTATGAACGGCGCGGTTGCTTGGCAATGGCGTTTTTGGCGTATTCATAATTGAATTTTACTGCTAAAAATGTGATTGTCATGACTTGAAGCAAGGCACAGCGCGGTGAAATTCGCTCGCTGTGTTTTTTTGTATCTCAAAACAGGAAGGAAATAAGATCATGTTAGACAAAAACAACGTCGTAAAAATTATGTTAGAGGACGCTCATCTCCCGAAGTACTGGTACAACGTCGTGGCCGATATGCCGAACAAGCCCGAGCCATATTATAATCCGCAAACATTCAATCCTCTTAGCCCAGCAGATATGCAAGTCATTTTCCCCGATGAATTGATTGCACAAGAGGTTTCATCCGAACGATTCATCGAGATCCCTAAGCCTGTTCGCGAGCTTTACAAGTCTTTCCGCCCCAGCCCACTCTACCGGGCTCGGCAACTCGAAAAGCAACTTGACACCCCGGCGCGTATTTATTACAAATACGAGGGCGGCAACGCCACGGGCAGCCATAAGCTCAACACGGCATTGGCGCAAGTATTTTTCAACAAAGAGGCCGGCATTCGGCGCATCGCCACCGAAACAGGTGCTGGGCAATGGGGCTGCGCCGTGGCAATGGCAACGCAGCACTTCGGCCTGGAATGCTGTGTTTACATGGTCAAAGTCAGCTATCAGCAAAAACCATATCGAAAATCACTCATGCAAACTTTTGGCGCTAAAATCAACGCCAGCCCGTCGGCTCTGACAAACACGGGACGCGCCATTCTCGCGGCAAATCCAGACAGCACGGGCAGCCTCGGCATCGCCATCAGCGAAGCCGTTGAGGATGCGGCGACAAACACCGATACCAACTACGCGCTGGGCAGTGTGCTAAATCATGTCTGCCTACATCAGACAGTCATTGGCCAAGAGAGCAAACTACAGCTCGAAATGGTCGACGAATACCCCGATATCATTTTCGCCTGCTGCGGCGGCGGCAGCAATTTTGCCGGCATGACTTTTCCCTTTGTACCCGATAAACTCAGCGGCAAAAACATTCGACTTGTCGCTGTTGAACCAACCGCCTGCCCAACATTGACCAAAGGTGTCTACGCCTTTGACTATGGCGACACCGCCAAAATGGCGCCCATCGCCAAAATGTATACGCTGGGCCACAACTTCATGCCGGAGGGCATTCATGCCGGCGGCCTGCGTTATCACGGCGATTCAGCATTAGTGTCCAAGCTATACCATGACGGCATTATTGAGGCAAAATCCTATCCACAAAGCAAGGTGTTTGATGCAGCGGTGCAATTTGCGAGAGCCGAGGGCATCGTGCCCGCCCCCGAGAGCGCGCACGCCATCCGTGCTGCCATCGACCACGCCAACGAATGTAAGCAAAGCGGCAAAGATGAAGTCATTCTTATCTCACTCAGTGGCAACGGCTACTTTGACATGACAGCGTATGACACCTATTTCAGCGGCAATATGCAAGATTTTGAGTATAGCGGCACAGCTGTTGAAAATGCACTGGACGAATTGCCCTGCGTGAATGTCTAAACACTCTTACAAAAAAACGCTCATTCGAGCGTTTTTTTTGTTATCTCAATATGCCGCTGAATTGCCACAAAACTCTCCTCACTCAGCCCATGCTCCATCTTACAAGCATCTTCATCCGCCGTTTGCTCGTCTACACCCAGTGCTATCAACCACTCGGTCAACAGCATATGCCGATCGTACACCCGCCGAGCAATCACATACCCGCTCTCGGTCAACGTAATCTGCCCGTCTTGCATAACAATATAGTCGCTTGCCCGCAAGTTTTTCATGGCAACACTAATACTCGGCTTAGAAAAACCCATTTCACGCGCAATATCAATCGATCGCACCGAGCCATTTCGTTTCTGCAAAACTAAAATCGCCTCCAAATAATTTTCAACCGATTCCGGCGGCTTTTTCACGACATGCACCTCCTCGCGATGATACCCTCATCATATCACACAATTGGCTCATTGACAAGAAAAAAGACAGGGCTTATGCCCTGTCTTTTTTAATGTTTTTTACTTCTCATCCTTTTTAATCAGCTTTGGCACAACCAGCGCACCTGCGCCTGCCAAGCCTACCAAGCCAACGACAACAATCATTGCCACGCCGGGGTCAAAGGTCTTGGGGTTTCCTGTGCCCGGAGCAGGTGTGCCTGTGCCCGCACCAGCGGGAGGTGTTGGCGAAGCTGCCGGCGAAGGTGAAGCCGTAGTCGGCGGAGGCGTTCCGTTTCCATTTCCGCCATTTCCATTTTCACCCGCATGGACGCGGAACTCGTTGATGGTAACTACTGTGTCAGCAATGACAGTGAAAGCAACAATTCTAAATGCGCCACCTTCGACAGCACGCATCTGAGTAACCACAGCTGCATCTGGCATATTATCAAGGCCCATATCAAGAAGGTAATCTATGCTGTGGCTGTCATCGTGAGCACCGACACCCATGGGATCCAAATCGCCATGAGCACGGAAAAAGTGGAGGTTGCCCGACCAAGTATTTTCGCCTGTTTGAAGCTGAACAATCAAGCCCAACATAGCACGTGTTTCAGCACCAGAACCTTGCGCAACATCAATGTCAAAGCTAACATACGTGTTGCCTAATTCAGTGTGAGGGATTTCAATTGGAGTAGCGAGATTAACACGCGACCACGGCGCCCAGTTTCCAGTATAGACAAGCGGGTTGTTGCCGCCACCGGTGACAGTTACACCTGCAGGCAATGCTGTTTCATCAGCTGCTGTCCACGAAGCTGTCGGTAACGTAAGGATATCAGCGGGCAGTGAAGCACTCGCCGAAGCCCCCAAAGTTGCGCCCACAAGCAGCGCGGCAATCAAAAACAATGCGATAAATTTAGTCTTTTTCATCATGTCCTCCTAAATAATATGTTGTTGTCCATTTCACCACACAAAATAGCGGCTGTTTTTAGACATCATTACACACATGATACCATAGTATACCGCAAATTGCAACAGTTAATCGAGGAAATTTTCAGAAAATTTTTCACAAAAAAAAGACAGGGCGCAAGCCCTGCCTTTTTATCGCGATACTAAACGTTTACTTCTCTTCTTTTTTTACCAGTTTCGGCACAACCAGTGCGCCTGCACCTGCCAAACCTGCCAAGCCTGTTACAACAATCATTGCAGCACCACCGTCAAATGTCTTAGGGTTCCCTTGTCCGGGTGCGGGTGTACCCGTTCCGGCACCGACCGGAGGTGTCGTAGTCGGCGGAGGCGTTCCGTTATCGGCAGGAGGCGTGTCTGTCGGAGGTGTTGCATCCGCCGTTGCGGCAAAATAGAAATATTCAATGGTGAATTGTCTGCCCGCGTGCGCATTTGTGCCGTCCGGATTGACCCAGAAACGAACTTCTTCCAGCGTCAATGTGTTACCGGTTATCAAATCGTTGACATTGATGGCTTTTCTGCCGCCGCCAACAAGCGCATCCGAGCCGATGCCCATGCTGACTTCATTGCCTGAATCATTTGAACGAAGCTCTGTCGGTTGGTTGAACGCAAAAATTAAATTAGGAACATCGCCGGTAATGTTGAAAATCAAATACGGCGTTTGTGTCAAATTGATTTCCAACTCATCAAAAAAGACGCGAAACAGCGTACCAACACCTTGCCCGTCGTTCAACGGACGTTCTTGCAGTGTCACACGAATGCCATTGCCTTGCGCTGTCGGAATCGCGTGCGGGTTGCCATCCGTGTTTCCCGTGGTGGATGTTTGGCTAGTAATGCCGTCTGTTACGCCCTCAATAAGCAGAGCTGTAAAGTCAGCTTCCGTCAGCAAATTTACATTTGCCGCGTTCGCCGAAGCACCCAGTGTAGCACCGACAAGCATAGCCGCAATCAGAAACAGCGCGATAAATTTTGTATTTTTCATAATATCCCCCCCTAGTTTAAAATAAATTATCATTGTACGTATAATATCACACTATATCTTAAATTGCAACACTTGACTAAAAAACTTGTGAAAATTTTTGCTAATTCTCGTAGTTGACAGCACTGCCCCGCAATTGCAGCGACAAACGGTCGGCAATCATGGCGATAAACTCCGAGTTGGTCGGCTTGCCTTTGGTGTTGGATACGGTATAGCCGAAAAAGCCTTGCAAAGTATCCAAGTCTCCCCTGTCCCACGCCACCTCAATGGCATGGCGGATGGCGCGCTCGACCCGCGACGGTGTTGTACCATATGTTTCCGCAACCGCCGGATAGAGAATCTTTGTAATGTTATTGACCGCTTTTTTGTTCTTAATGCAATAGACAATCGCTTCGCGCACATACTGATAGCCCTTGATATGCGCCGGTACGCCAATTTCGTGGATGATATCGGTGACACGTGCCTCAACATCGTTGTCCGAGCGCACAAGTGCCATGCTATAACTGTTGCCGCGTCCGCGCCGCGCCGCTTGACGGATACGTTCCATCAGCAGCGTCATATTCACCGGCTTATGCAATATGTAATAGGCGTTGAGTGCTTTGAGTTCCATCACGATGTTGTCGGGCAGGAATGCCGACACCACAATGAATGCCACACCATTTTGCCCTTTTGTTTCACGCACGCGCCGTACAATTTCAGTGCCGTCACGACTGGGTAGCAACGTGTCCACGATGGCAACATCAACCGTTTCGATTTCAAGTGTTTTCAACATTTCTTCGCCGTCGCCGGTAGACGAAACAACCTCTATGTCTTTCTCTACACCCAGCGTTGTCGCCAAAAAAGCGCGGAACTCTGCATTACTGTCTCCAATACAAACCCTAATTCTGTTGTGCATTGTCATACCCCTTACTTTATTTTGTTTTTTTCTTGGCATGTTGAAAAACAATTTATCGACCGACAAGTTTATCATTTTTCGGCACTGCACGCTTCCAAAATATTAAACTCGGCAACTTACCCGCACTGCAGCGCGGACTGCAAGTCGAGAATGTGTTTTTCAACTTCTCTTTTCTGCGACAGGCCTTGTCAACGAGAAAAGAATACCATGTTTTTTGTCGAGTCTTCAAGGGGATTTTTGACATGTTTTTGGAAAAACAGCGTTTTTTCATCGTGTTTATTCGACAAACAGGGCATGCACCCAAGAAAATGCGAGCCATTTCGCATTTTCTTGGATATTCGTTTTATTTTATGTCAATTGGTTGCAATTTTGGTTATGGCTTTGTGTGCACGAAAAAAGTGGCCTAGAGCCTGTCTGCTTTCTGTCTACCAATGATGATTATGAAAACATTCGACAAAGCTCGACAGGAGATTGAAAACATTTTAGCTGAACTTTTACGTCATGTCAAGCATTTTAAGAAAGTTCTTCCAACCGAGTTCGTAGTGACGTAAACCGCTTGCCGCTCTGTTTCTTTTTCACCATCGCCTCCAACACCTCTACCCGCCCTACAACAATCATCAGCTCCCGCGCCCGCGTCATAGCGGTATAGAGTACCTTACGATTGAGCAACATCGGCGGCGCAGGCATGGCAACAAACAGTACTGCCGGAAACTCGCTACCCTGCGCCTTGTGTACCGTCATAGCATATGCCAGCTCCAACTCATAAAGCAAATCAAAGGGGTATTCCACTTCTCTGTCGGCAAACACAACTGTTAACGAATCCGTGCCTGGGCTGACAGCCGTAACAAGACCAATATCGCCATTGAAAACGCCGCGCCCCGACACCTCATTAATGCCATCAACCCACTCCAAATCATAGTTATTGCGCACCTGCATAACGCGATCGCCGAGACGGTATATTGTATCACCAAACCGCCGTTCCGCCTTTTGCGCATCGAATGGATTAAGTGTTTGCTGCAACATTTTATTAAGGTGAATTGTGCCGCATACGCCACGCCGCGTCGGCGAAATAACCTGAATTTGTTCGGGCGCGAATCCCATATTTTCAGGCAGCCGTGTCGCACACAGCTCGTTGAGTGTGTCAATCACAGCATCCTCGTGACCGCGTTTAAGCAAATACAAATCGCCGTCGTTTTGAATATTAGGCGTATCACCCCCGTTAATCTCGTGCGCTGCAACAATGATGCGGCTCTCGGCAGCTTGACGAAAAATCTCAGTCAGCTGCGTGACTGCAAAAATTTCACTATCTAGAATTTCGCGCAAAACATTGCCGGGGCCAACGCTGGGTAACTGGTCGGCGTCCCCAACCAAAATCAGCCGTGCGTCAGGTTTGATAGCCGTCAGCAACGCCTGCATGAGCTGAATATCAACCATCGACATTTCATCGACAACAATAACATCGGCACTGAGCGGATTATCCTCATCATAGCGGTAGTGAATCGCCTCGTCGGCACTGTCAAACCATATTTCCAGCAAGCGATGGATGGTGGTGGCCTCATGCCCTGTAAGCTCGCTCATTCGTTTGGCGGCGCGTCCCGTCGGCGCAGCAAGTACAACATCTAAATTCAACGCCTTGAAAACATCAACGGCAACGCGAATCGTGGTTGTTTTGCCCGTACCGGGCCCGCCGGTCAGCACAAACAATGCGTTTTCAACACAAGCACGTACTGCTTCACGCTGACAATCGGCCAATGCCAGTCCCGACTCACCTTCCATCTCTTCAACAAGCGTTTCCCACGCGCCGACAGGCGGTGGCGGCGATTCATGCAAAGTCATCAAGCGTTGCGCCACATCAATCTCAGCCGCGAACAGCTGTGGCAAATAAACACCGTGCGGCTCGGCAATAAATCGCCCGCCGTCTATCATATTATCCAGCGCGATTTCAACCGGCTCAATATCTAAATTCAATAATTGTGCCGTCGTTGATACCAGTGCATCACGCGGCAAATAGCAATGTCCTTGGTTGACATTAAAATACATTTGACACAATAAACCTGCATCAATGCGAATACTTGCTGCGCGGTCAATTTCCATCGATAACGCCATGGCATCAGCTTGCGGAAACTGTCTGTCGTATTGCCCTTCCAATACCAAATATGGGTTAGTACGCAGCTTGTCTAACGCAATGTCGCCGTACACTTGATACAACCGCATGGCAATGTGCGGCATAAAGCCATTGGCGTCTAAGAACTCCATTAAGTGACGTACAGTATTTTGCTTGGCAAACTCTTGCCCCATTTCGGAGGCTTTTTTCTTAGATATGCCCTTCACTTCTGCCAACAATTCAGGCTCTTGATCAAGAATTTCCAGGCTCCGCGCACCGAACCGCCTGACAATCGCCTCAGCTGTTGCCGCACCGATGCCTTTAAGAACACCACTTGATAAATATGCCAACATCGCTGACTCAGTCGCCGGCAAAGCACGTGTAACAACGCTTGTTTTGAATTGCGCACCATGCTTGCGATGGTGCGCCCACGTTCCCGTAACTTCCAACTGCTCACCTAGTGCAGCATAAGGGATTGTACCAACGACAGTCACATCGGCACCCTCAGTGGTGTGTAACTTGACAACAGCATAGCCGTTCTCCTCATTTTTGAAAAGAACGGCAACGATTTCACCTTGAAGTTGCTCATGTTGTTCCATCAGCTGCATAAAACTATCCTCATACGAACATTAAAATCATTATAAAGGAACGACCGTCCTTTGTCAATCAAAAGCGGTCGTCTTACCTTTATTCAGTGGACATATTTTGCATGACCCATAGCTGGCTGTCGTATTGCAGCGCCAACTTCGACAACAAACTGTCATATTTATTTGTCGCGATAACAGGATGCAATTCAACAATGCCCCATTGTTGAATCCATGCAATAGATGCCAATGTCTGCCGCAAGCTTTGCTCGTCAAGCATGTCGGCATTGACAACAGCATAAATGAGCCGCGCATTGTGCCGCGCAACCATGCCTATGAGCAGCCAAACCAGCGCAACAAGGCCGTAAGCCGCCAGCAACGTAAACAATCCTTCGTAGACTAAACGCATACAAATCGCCTCCTAAGGCATTGTATGCCAAACGAAGCGCTTATGCCCCGAGCAGATAGTATGGAATCACGCCTTTCAACGTGTATGGCTTATACGATCAACCACAAAAGGTTTGAACGCGTTCGCTGCCTATTCAACGCAACTCTACCCCAACAACCACTGGAACGCCGCCGCGCCACTATAACTAATCACCGTTAAAATCGCGGCACAAACTATTACCCCGCCAAAAATAGGCGGCATAGCTTCTTTTAATGACATATTGAGCAATGCTGCGACCAGTGACCCCATCCACGACCCTGTGCCCGGCAACGGCAATGCACCAAAGAAAAATAATCCCTGCCGCTTATATTTCAATACTTTTTCCGACTTCTTTAATGCCTTTTCCTCAGTTCGTTCTACCCAAGCACCAAATCGACCCCATTTCTTTAACCATGCAAAAATGCGTTTGATGAATACGATAATAAAGAACACGGGGAAGAAATCTCCCACAACAGCGACAGGAAAAACAATATACCAAGGCAACCCCAACACAAGTGCACCAAACGGAATGCTGGCACGCACTCCCACCATTGGCGTCAACGAAACAATAAATACGAGGAGCATTTGTCCCGCTGTTGAGCTCATTAGCCATGTCTCTTGTAACCAAGTAATCATAGAATACTTCCTTGCAAAACGCCCCCTAATCATAGGAGGCGTTTGTTGAATTTTAAGTTCTTAGCCCTCGATTTCGGAAACAACGCCCGAACCAACGGTACGACCACCTTCACGGATAGCAAAACGTAGACCTTTTTCGATAGCAATCGGCGTAATCAGTTCAACACCGATGGTAACATTGTCACCCGGCATACACATCTCAACACCGGCAGGCAATTCGATAACGCCGGTAACATCGGTTGTACGGAAATAGAACTGCGGACGATAGTTACCGAAGAACGGGCTGTGTCGACCGCCTTCTTCTTTCGACAGGACGTATACTTCGCCTTTGAACTTGGTGTACGGCTTAATTGAACCGGGCGCAGCAAGCACTTGACCGCGCTCGATGTCAGTTTTGGCAATACCGCGCAACAACAGTCCGGCATTGTCACCCGACTCAGTTTCATCCATCTCTTTACGGAACATTTCAACACCCGTAACAACGGTTTTTTGCGTGTCGCGGATGCCGACAATTTCAACTTCCGAACCTTTTGTCAAGCGGCCACGCTCAACACGGCCGGTCGCAACCGTGCCACGCCCGGTGATGGTGAAAACATCTTCTACGGGCATCAAGAACGGCAAATCAACCAAACGTTCCGGCGTCGGGATGAATTCATCAACAGCTGCCATCAAGTCCATAATGCACTTGTACTCGGGTGCGTTTTGGTCTGTCGAAGGCGATTCCAACGCAATTTTAGCCGAACCGCGGATAATTGGCGTATCGTCACCAGGGAAATCATACTTGTTGAGCAGGTCACGAATTTCCATCTCAACCAGCTCCAACATTTCTTCATCGTCAACTTGATCAGCTTTGTTCAAGAAAACAACGATGTGCGGCACGCCAACCTGACGAGCAAGCACGATATGCTCACGCGTTTGAGGCATCGGACCGTCAGCCGCGCTGACAACCAAAATTGCGCCGTCCATTTGCGCCGCACCGGTGATCATGTTTTTAACGTAGTCGGCGTGGCCGGGGCAGTCAACGTGAGCATAGTGGCGGTTTGCCGTCTCATACTCAACATGAGCAGTACTGATGGTAATACCACGAGCTTTTTCTTCTGGTGTTTTGTCAATTGCATCATACGCGCGGAATTCGGCTTGACCGCCAAACGACAGCACTTTTGTGATTGCCGCTGTGGTGGTGGTTTTACCATGGTCAACGTGACCGATGGTGCCGATGTTAACGTGTGGTTTATTACGTTCGAACTTTTGCTTAGCCATGGGGTGAATCCTCCTTAGTTTTCATGTCCTTTTGTGATTTATAAATTATTGTATACGATGAGGGAATTTTTGTCAAGGGGGAAATTTGCCCCGCCTTGTATACGGCAGCTCTACTCTTTCCCTGCGATCAGTTTCTCCGTCACACTCTTAGGTAGCTCAGCATAATGACTGGGCTCCATAGTATACTGTCCGCGCCCTTGCGTGTTGGACCGCATCGACGTCGCGTAACCAAACATTTCGCTCAACGGCACATCGGCGTTGATAATCGTACCGCCGGAGCGTGCGTCCATCGACCGCACCATACCGCGCCGCGCCGTCAAATCGCCGACAATGGCACCGGTATAATCATCAGGAATGGTAACGCTGACTTTCATAATGGGTTCCAACAGCACCGGGTCGGCTTTTTTCGCGGCGTCTTTGAACGCCATCGAACCGGCGATTTTGAATGCCATCTCACTACTGTCAACTTCATGATACGAGCCATCATGCAGTGTGACTTTAACATCAACCACGTTGTAGCCCGCCAGGCCGCCCGACAGCATCGCACCCTGAATACCGGCATCAACAGCACCAATATACTCCTTGGGAATGGCACCGCCAACGATTTTGTTGACAAACTCGTAGCCTTTGCCCGATTCATTCGGCTCAATGTCAATTTTAACATGACCAAATTGGCCTTTACCACCCGACTGGCGCGCATACTTCATATCCGAACTTGACGCACGGCGAATGGTTTCTTTGTACGCAACTTGCGGTTTACCAACATTGGCTTCGACCTTAAATTCACGCAACAGTCTGTCAACAATGATTTCAAGGTGAAGTTCGCCCATACCGGCGATGATGGTTTGACCCGTTTCCTCGTCGGTATACGCACGGAAAGTCGGATCTTCTTCCGCCAATTTCGACAATGCAATGCCCATTTTTTCCTGACCTGCCTTGGTACGTGGCTCAATGGCTACGCGGATAACAGGCTCAGGGAATGTCATTGATTCGAGGATAATCGGTTTCTTTTCATCGCACAGCGTGTCGCCTGTCGTGGTATTTTTAAGGCCAACGGCCGCTGCGATGTCACCGGCATAAACCACGTCGATATCACTACGATCATTTGCGTGCATTTGCAAAATACGGCCGATACGCTCGCGATTGTCTTTCGATGAATTATACACCGCCGAACCCTGTGCCAACGTGCCCGAATAGACACGGAAGAAGCATAATTTACCGACATAGGGGTCGGTCATAATCTTAAACGCCAGCGCACTGAACGGCGCGTCGTCGCTGCTTGGACGGCTGTCTTCCTGTTCAGGGTCATCAGGATTCACACCTTTGATATCCTCAACATCAGTCGGTGCGGGCATATACTCAATAATAGCGTCAAGCAAAAGCTGCACACCTTTATTTTTATACGATGTGCCGCATAACACGGGGATCATTTTAACGGCGATGGTGGCTTTGCGAATGGCATCACGGATTTTCTGCTCGTCGATAACTTCACCTTCGAGATACTTCTCCATAATTTCATCGTCAAAGTCGGCCACGGCTTCCAACATTTTTCCGCGGTATTCCTCTGCTGTGTCTTGCAAATCAGCAGGGATTTCCTCAATACGAATATCTTTGCCCAAATCGTCATAATAGACATGTGCTTTCATGCCGATAAGGTCGATAATGCCTTTGAAGTCGCCCTCGCTGCCAATAGGCAACTGAATGGGTATCGCATTACATTTCAGGCGGTCAATCATCATTTCAACCACGTTGTGGAAATCGGCTCCCGTAATATCCATTTTGTTGATATACGCCATACGCGGTACATTATAGTTATCCGCCTGACGCCACACCGTTTCCGATTGTGGTTCAACACCGCCTTTGGCACACAATACCGTCACCGAGCCATCCAATACGCGCAAGCTACGCTCAACTTCAACGGTGAAATCAACGTGACCCGGTGTATCAATGACATTGATGCGGTGATCTTTCCATTCGCAGGTGGTCGCCGCGCTGGTAATGGTAATGCCGCGCTCTTGCTCTTGTTCCATCCAGTCCATGGTGGCATTGCCCTCATGGGTTTCGCCAAGTTTGTAGTTCTTGCCAGTGTAGAACAAAATGCGTTCCGTTGTCGTGGTTTTTCCCGCGTCAATATGCGCCATAATGCCGATATTGCGGGTTTTTTCCAGGGATGTCTGTCTTGACATTTCTTGTTCTCCTTACCAGCGGTAATGCGCGAATGCTTTATTTGCCTCCGCCATTTTGTGCATATCTTCGCGTTTCTTAACGGCACTACCGGTTTCGTTTAGTGCGTCGAGCAACTCAGCCGCCAATTTTTCGCGAATAGTACGTTCACTGCGCTTGCGGGCACAATCGGTCAACCAGCGCAGACCTAATGTTGTACGGCGCTCGGGACGCACTTCCACCGGGACTTGATACGTCGAGCCGCCAACACGGCGCGCTTTGACCTCCAATGCCGGCATGATGTTCTCCAATGCCTCGGTAAACGCTTCCAACGGCTCTTTACCGCTCTTTTCGCGCACGATGTCAAAGGCACCATACACGGCTTTTTGCGCCACACCTTTTTTGCCATCAAGCATGATGGAATTGATTAGCTTGGTCACCAACTTTGAGTTGTAGACCGGATCGGGCAACACATCCCTCTTGGGGATAAAACCTCTTCTGGGCACGTTGCTTCCCTCCTTCTAAAATTTTAGAGCTCCTCGGTACTCGGAACGATAAAATCGCCCCGTTGTGCCTTGCCCGACATTTCGTAGAGGCAAACTGCGTTCACCCACGAACGCAAACAGCGCGTCCCTACATAATATCTAAAACAAGGCATAAACCTTGCGTCTAATTTCGTTTATTTCGCGATTGTATCACGTCTCATATACGGCGACTACTCATCGAAATTTCAGTCTTTCAACTTCCGACTCCGTTAGCTTGTTTCTGGCGTTTCGTTTGCGACGAAAGCCGACAGTTTCCAACTACATGAAAGTTTACAGACACGCCAAATTTTGTCGACCGCCTATTCAGCGTTTCTACTTCGCTTTGGGCTTCTTAGCACCATACTTCGAGCGCGACTGCTTGCGATTTGCGACACCGACTGTGTCGAGTGTGCCGCGAATGATATGGTAACGGCAACCCGGCAAATCTTTGACACGACCGCCGCGAATCATCACCACGCTATGTTCCTGCAGCGTGTGACCCACGCCTGGAATATAGGCTGTGACCTCAATACCATTGCTCAAACGCACACGCGCCACTTTACGCAGAGCCGAATTCGGCTTCTTAGGCGTTTGCGTACGCACAACAGTACAGACACCGCGCTTTTGCGGCGACGAATGGTCAGTCGCGCGATTTTTCAGTGTGTTAAGACCCACTTGCATGGCCGGTGCGGTCGACTTGTATGTCACCTTCTCGCGCCCCTTGCGCACCAATTGGTTAAATGTTGGCATAATCTTCCTCCTTCCTTCAATGCTTGTTCGCGTTTTATTGCACGCAGACAGTTACTATACACCAAAATCAACCTATTGTCAATAGCCCGCCTCTCACTTTACACAAAAAACTTCTATAAAATTTTTCAAAAAAATGCGTTTGAGCTGTTGACAAATTATATTCTTTGCGATACACTACATATACGATTGCGCTGCGACGCCACCACAACATATTGCGCTTTATGTTATCCGACGATTTGGCGCAAGGTTTACTGTTTCTATTTAAAAAGGAGTGTTACACATGACAGAGAGAGTTTTGGCCGTTGATGCCATTAAGAAAAGGGATGGGCGGGTTGTTGGATTCGACTGCCAGAAAGTCGCGCGCGCAATGGAAAAAGCTTTTTTCGCCACTTGCGGCTCGGAACGTTCCGATGTCGCCCACAAATTGTCGTTGCAAGTTTACGATGTCCTGCTCGCCAACCCCCACACAACACCTGATGTCGAAGGCATACAAGACATCGTTGAACAAGTTTTGATGGACAACGGGCATGTGCAGACCGCCAAGGCATACATATTATACCGCGCTCAACGCAGCCGTCAACGCGAAATGAACACCTCATTGATGAAAATTTATGAGGACATTTCATTCAGCGACGCGGCAACAAGTGACGTCAAGCGCGAAAACGCCAACATTGATGGTGATACCGCCATGGGTACTATGCTTAAATACGGTACTGAGGGCGCTAAGCAATTCTATGATATGTTCATGCTCAACCCCGAACATTCGGCGGCGCACAAAGAAGGTGACATTCACATCCACGACCTCGACTTCTACGGTTTGACGACGACATGCTGTCAAATCGATATCATCAAATTGTTCAGCAACGGCTTCTCAACCGGGCACGGTACGCTGCGCGAGCCGAACCATATCTCCTCTTACGCCGCGCTGGCTTGTATCGCTATCCAAGCAAACCAAAATGACCAGCACGGTGGACAGAGTGTTATGAATTTCGACTACGGCCTTGCTTTGGGTGTCGCCAAAACGTATGCCAATATGTATGCCGACGCGATGAGCAATGCGCTTGAATTACTTGGCGGCATTGAAAATGCACGTGAGATCGCTAAGGCAACGCAGGCGCGAATACTTGAATCAGCCAACCTCAAACCGGTGATTGCCAACGACAACGGCTATGCTGACCATGAAGCAGCCTTGTTGCTCTCACATGTTGACGACGAGAAACTTGTTGTCAAGATGCAAACTTTCGCCCGCAAGCAAGGTGAGAAAGAAACCGAACGCGCCACATACCAGGCCATGCAAGCACTGGTGCACAATCTCAATACCATGCACAGCCGCGCCGGTGCACAAACGCCGTTCTCCTCCATTAACTACGGCATGGACACCAGCCCCGAAGGCCGCATGGTTATCCGCAATGTGCTGTTGGCGACCGAAGCAGGCCTTGGGCGCGGCGAAACGCCGATTTTTCCCATCCATGTCTTCCGTGTCAAGGAAAGCATCAACTACAATCCCGGCGACCCGAGCTACGATTTGTTCCAATTGGCCTGTCGCGTCAGCGCCAAGCGGTTATTCCCCAACTTCGCTTTTGTCGACGCACCATTTAATCTAAAATTCTACAAGCCCGATGACCCAAATACCCACGTATCATATATGGGCTGCCGCACACGCGTATTGTCAAACGCTTACGACCCCACCAAAGAAATCAGCGGCGGGCGCGGCAACCTATCTTTCTCGAGCCTCAATCTACCACGTATGGCCATTAAAGCCAATCGCAATGTCACGCAATTTTTCGAGGAACTCGACCGCAAAATTGACATGCTTATCGAGCAGATGTATGAGCGGTACGAGGTGCAAGCCAAAAAACGCGTGTACAACTTCCCATTCCTGATGGGGCAAGGTGTATGGCTTGACTCCGAAAAGCTGGGCCCCAACGACACGATTGGCGAAGTGCTAAAACACGGTACGCTATCAATGGGCTTTATCGGATTAGCCGAAACACTGGTGGCATTGACCGGTTCACATCACGGCGAATCTGAAATCGCCCAAAATTTAGGTTTGGAAATCATCGGCCATATCCGTGCGCGACTGGATGCCGAGAGCAAAAAGCGCGGCATGAACTTCACGTTGCTCGCCACGCCTGCAGAGGGCTTATGCGGCCGGTTTGTCAAACTCGACAAAAACCGTTATGGCGAAATTACCGGCGTGACTGACAAAGACTTTTACACCAATAGCTTCCACATTCCCGTTGAATTTGACATCGGCATTTACGACAAAATTCAACTCGAAGCCCCCTACCACGCACTGACCAACGCAGGGCATATCACCTACGTTGAACTTGACGGCGACACGGCGCGCAACCCCGAGGCGTTTGAGAAAGTCATCCGCATTATGAAAGATGCGGGCGTGGGTTACGGTTCAATTAACCACCCTGTCGACCAAGATCCCGTTTGCGGCTTCTCCGGCATTATCGACGACGAGTGCCCGCAATGTGGTCGCACCGAAGCTGACGGGCAGGGCGAATTTGAACGCATCCGCCGCGTCACCGGCTACCTTGCCGGCTCGATTGAGCGGTTCAACAATGCCAAACGCGCCGAAGAGCGCGCCCGAATCAAGCATGAAAAGGCCTGTTTAAGCGAAGTGTAGTATGACTTTACGAATTAATGCCCGCATCAACGAAACCATCGCCGACGGCCCCGGCTTCCGCTACGCCATTTACACGCAAGGCTGCCTACACAACTGCGAAGGCTGCCACAATCCCGAAGCCCTAACCCCCGACGGCGGCTATGACATTGACCTCGCAGTCATTTTAGCCGAAATCGACGGCAACCCGCTGCTGGACGGCATTACGCTGTCCGGCGGCGAGCCGTTCTTGCAAATCGAGCCGCTTGTTGACCTCTGCCGCATCGTACGGGCCAAAGGCTTGAACATTTGGGCGTTTTCCGGTTGGACATTTGAGGAGCTTTACGCCGATGAACACAAGCGGCAGCTTTTAGAGCTGTGCGATGTAGTTATCGACGGGCGGTTTATGCTTGCCGAGCGGACGCTGACGTTGCCATGGCGCGGCAGCGAAAATCAACGAGTGATTGATGTCCCTGCAAGCCTGCGCGATGGGGTTGCTGTGACGTTATAGGCAATACAATGTCCAAGACTATGCATGTAATTAGGTTCAACGAAAAAACGCCCTACGAGACGATTTTTACTCCCAATTGCCTTGTGTATACCGTGTGTCCAGCATATCGCTAATACCTGCTAATAACATTATAATCCCTTGCACACGGTGCGGCTGCACGATGTAACTGCCGCGATTGTTGCTGTCCTCAACGACCAGGTCGGCGGCAAGCAGCGGTTTTAAGTGATGGTATACTTGTCCGGTGGTGTTATAGCCGCATTGCTCAACAAGCTGTGCAACGGTACGCGGCGCACGGAGCAATGCCAATAACATATTCAACCTGTCGTTGTTGCCAATGCACGCCAACACCTTTGTTGCGACATTACTTTCGATGAGTGCGAGTAAATTGTCGGTACTTGCTTGCTTGGTTATCCAGTTCGATTGCCTGCCGCCCGACGCAAACACACCTAGATACGTAATTGCGCCGCTATTACCGTCGTTATCGACTTTTTCACAATGTTCCTCCATCAGAATGGACAGTCGCTCATCAGGGTGCATTTTTTCCATTGGTTCGACGTGTTTCCATTCTTTTGTTGGTTGTTTTGACGTTCTCATCAACAAGCCTTTGATTTCGTCAAGCTGTTCGCGGATGCTGTCGATTTCTTTGCCATAGTTGCGCTCCATAGTGACCTCCTGATAATATTGATTTACGCATTAGCATAATATCATATTACCATACCTCCGCACATTCGTCAATGCGTTTATTCGTATTTTCGTAAATTGTTTTCGCGTGATTTGTTAACGCTCCTAATAAATACTATCCAAAACCAAAAGGGACGGCTCACGCCGTCCCTTTCTCTTTCTCTCAATTATTCGGTTCTAAGTGCCACCACCGGGTCTTTCTTAGCCGCCATCTTCGACGGAATAAAGCCCGCCAATAACGTCAAGCCAATACTGCCCAGCACCAAAACGGTTGCCGACACAACCGGCAGACTTGCAATGCTCGGCACTTCGACCATGCTGTACACAACGGCGTTGATTGGAATGGTCAGTAAGAAGGCGATGCCAACCCCTAACAAACCCGCGCCCAGCCCAATCAGAGCCGCTTCAGCGTTAAACACGCGTGAAATATCTTTCTTACGCGCACCGACGGCACGCAAAATGCCAATCTCCTTCGTGCGTTCCAACACCGACACATAGATGATTATAGCAATCATAATCGTCGAAACAAACAGCGAAATGGCGGTAAAAGCAATCAACACCGCGCTGATAACGCCAAGTATGGCTGTGATCATGCCCGCAATCATCGCGCCCGGGTCATCGTAAAGAATCTGCTCCTCCTCGGCGCGACCCTCGTTCCACGCATCTAAATATTCTAAGATGACGTCTTTGCCCTCATAGTTACGCGGATAAATCAACATAAATATAGGGTCGGCATTATACCCTAAAAATTGCAGTAACGGCGTGCGCAACTCTTCTGTCGCGTCGAGATAAAGAGGCGTGCCGGCTTGGACTTCACTGCCGGGGCCACCAATATCTACATTGACAAGAACGTAATCGCTATCGGCTTGCGCTTCGGCAATACGCCCGGCATTGTCCAGCACAAGCTGCGTCAGTGACGGCAGATACAATAGCCCCGGATGAATCATCTCCAATGGCATATTCACACCCTCACGCATCCGCAGTACGCCGACAACTTCCAATTGCAGCCCCTCGTCAAACAAGCGATCAAACTCACCGGCTTGCGGTGTCGCGAAAAAACCGCTATCCAATTCTTCATACCAGTCGTCGTTAAAGACAAGACTCAGTGGTGTTGCACCAATGAAGTCAGTCAGCTCCAAGCTGTCACTGTCGGTAAAGAATCCCAATCGTGTAAAGAAACGATGGTCAATGCGGTTGTATTCGTCAACAACCAGCAAAATCTCATGCGGTTCAGTCGGCATACGGCTGTCCTCGCCAATCAGTTCATAAAGCGACAGCACAAAGTCCGGATTGTCGGGCATTTCTTGCCAAAAAGCACTGATGCTCATTGACGTCATGCCCATGGGTATATGTGAGCGGTCAAAAATAATCGTTGTGTCTTCACCGCGCGCCAGCAAATTCATATTGACAAGCCGCAGCCAACTCTGAGCGTGAACGGCGTCGGGGTGTAACTCACTCAGTGCCGCCACATAATCAAAGTACTCTTGTGTCAAGACATTGGTGTGCGTGCGCATATTCTCCATACGATCCCAACGATAGACAATATTATCCTCCGTAAAGGCCTCCTGTCCGTTTTCAAAGCCTTGCATCATAGCTTCCATATCCATCGGGTTTTCCGAAATCACGAGGGGAAAATTGGCTAACGCCTCGGATTGCATAGTATCAATGTAATTGCCCATACCAGCCGACAACGCCAACACCAGTGCAATGCCAATGATGCCGATGCTGCCCGCAAACGCCGTAATCAATGTGCGTCCACGCTTAGTCATCAAATTCTTAAACGACAGCGCCGTTGCCATGACAAACGACATTGAGGTTTTCTTAAATTTCGCGGGTTGCGCCGCTGTCGCCACTTCATCATCAACAACAGGGTTGCTGTCCGATTGCACCTCACCGTCAAGTAAGCGGATAATACGCGTACTGTACTCATCAGCCAATTCAGCATTGTGTGTCACCATAATAACCAAACGTGTTTTAGCAATTTCTTTCAAAATCTCCATAACTTGTGTGCTGGTCTGGCTGTCAAGTGCCCCCGTCGGCTCATCGGCCAAAATGATATCTGGATTATTGATCAACGCCCGCGCAATGGCAACGCGTTGCATCTGCCCACCCGACAGTTGGTTAGGCTTTTTACGAAACTGGTCACCCAGGCCTACATCAATAAGTGCCTGTTTGGCGCGCTTGCGACGCGCCCGTGCCGAAACGCCCGACAACGTCAGCGCAATTTCAACATTTTGCAGCACCGTTTGGTGGCCGATGAGATTATAGCTTTGAAATACAAAGCCAACTGAACAGTTGCGATAGGCATCCCAATCAGCATTTTTGAATTGCTTAGTTGATTTTCCACCGATGATTAAATCGCCGCTGTCATAGCGGTCCAGCCCGCCAACAAGATTGAGCAACGTCGTCTTGCCGCAGCCCGATGGACCGAGAATAGATACAAATTCACTATCACGAAACGCCATTGACACGCCATTGAGAGCAGTCACCGTTTCAGCAGCTTTGTATGTTTTGCGGATATTTTCGAGTTTCAGTTTGAGCATGTGTTATAAAATGTCCTTTCAAATGATAGGGGACGATTGCGATCGTCCCACAACTTATATTAGTATATCAAACAAATATTAGCACAATATGAACAGATAGCCATTGCATATATTTTAAAACGCCACAAATGACAGCTGCCCATCTGTGAAACGACTAAGGCGTGTAAAACCGACCTCGCGCAACAACGCCTGCCCCGCCTGCAAGTTGGCACCCACACGGTCGGCTGTATGCGCGTCGGAGCCGATGGTAATAATCTCACCGCCGCATTCACGATACAATTTTAGCAATGGCAAATCGGGATGAGTACGGTTGCCTTGTTCAGGCCTATCCATGCCGGCTACGTTGAGCTCAATGCCCAAGCCCTTATCGATGACCACGTTGAACAACTCGACAATCCGCGGATAATAGCGCGTAAAGTCAATGTTGAGTTCCTTAGGGATATACCGCAATGGATATGTCAAATGTCCCAATACCGAAAATTTGCCCCAAGCCACCAGTTCAAACAACTCATCGACATACAAATTCAGCACCTCATACGCTGACTCAGCACAATTAAAGGTGAGAAAATAAAAATCAAGGGCAAGTTTCAAGTTGTGAAGTGAGCCGATGGTAAATTCCGGCTGATAGTCACGCATCAATGCATCAGCAGCACTGAGGTCATGGTGCGCCTGTCCCAACTCCATGCCTCGCACAAGCGACACATCTGGATATAAGGCGCGCACGCGCTCAAATTCTTTTTCTGTAACCAAACAGTCGCTTTCCGGCTTTTGTCCACACAAATCAATGTGGTCGGTAATGGCAAGCTCGGCAACGCCAGCATTTCGTGCGGCTTGTGCCATGGCGTCAAGACTGTCGCGCCCATCAAACGAAGCAGCTGTATGGGTATGGTAATCGTAAAGCATATATCCTCCATGCAGAGCGCAATATCTCCATTGCGCTGCAAATTGTGCTACACCCAGTATACGGCAAACACAGTCAGAATTCAAGTGCTTTTTAGCCATTGACATTTGATGAATGCTCGTGTATAGTAGGTATAGCGTTCTAAATTAAATTATGAAAAGAGGAAACCCCATGAAAACAAAACGTATCGGTGCGGCTCTTATCGCTGTCGCACTTGTCGCGATGTTACTCTTAACCGCCTGCGGCGGCGGTGGCTCCAGCACAAGCCTCAGCGGCACATTCTCCGACGACTTGGGCGAGATTTCGGTTACATTCAGCGGACAGAACAACATCGAAATCACAGAGTACGGCTTTACTGTTTCAGGTACATACCGTTTGAATGACGGCGTCATTACTGTTTCAGTCAGCCGTTCTGCAGTGCGCGCCGCGATGGAAGCCCAAATGGAAGAAATGGAACTTTCACTGGAAGAGTTTGCCGACGAAATTGAAGAAGAGCTTGACCTCATCATGGAAGAGTTTGCCGAAATGGAACTCATTTGGGATGAAGATGCCGACACCATCGACTTTGAAGGCTTCGTTACCCTTACAAGAGACTAATATAGTATACTCAAAGGGACGGCATTTTCCGTCCCTTTTTTATTTGCATGAACTCACGCCGCATCTTCTTGCAATAACAGTGCCCAATAATCGTCAATCATTTGCTGGATTTCAGCATCCGGTGTCACGCCCTCTACTGAAAGTAACCTGCCGTCAAAATCCTGTAAAGTCCAAACTCCATATACTCTTGCAAACGTAAGATCCAGCTGCCCTAAATAATGATTCTGCTCACCGCCGGCCTGCACAATTGGAATTCTGCGCTCGCCATCACGGACAATCTCGGGCTCATGGAGCGCTAAATGGTTATCTCCGCCAATAATCGCACTGACTGAGCGCATGGTCCTGTCCAGCTCAATGCCCGCGTGCGAGAGCACAATATGGATATCAGCTCTGTCGTTCGTCTCCTCCACTATTTGCAAAACAGTCTGTGCCGGATCCAAAAAGGTATAACGGCTGGTAAACTCAAAGCCTCGATCCCAAGGCTTTGGGGATGTCACACCAATAATGGCTACATCCACGCCCTGCACATCAAGAATAATGTACGGCAAAAAGCCTTCCACAAACGCACCGTCCAACATCACATTGCCTAACAATACAGGAAACTCAGCATGCTGCAAAATAGTGTGCTGCGAAATATAGCGCAATTCATCATCAACCCGCGGAAATTCATTATTGCCAAACACAAGAGCATCGTACCCCATGGCGTTCATAACACTAATTTCCGCCACACCGTTCCATGCTTCAAAAGGCCCGCGCCTATAGATATCTCCACCATCCAACAGCAACACATTTTCCGTTTCAGCACGGATTTCATTAATCAAAGTCGCATATTGCGGCACATCAAACAATACACCGTGCCAATCGTTGGTATGCAGGATGGTAAGATGAAATGTCTCCTGCTCTCCACTGCACCCGGCTGAAAACACCGCAAGCATTATCATGCAGAGCATTAAAACGGTTATTTTCTTCAGCTTCATGGTTTGCACATCCTTTTTTATTGTTCTCTTACCCCATCACAACCGTCACATCACACACGCAGCCGTTGTCGCAAGGCGTAATTTTATCAACTTCCTGCCCGTTGACCAAAATTTTGACAACGCCTTTTTCTACACCGTTTGGGTTTTCAACGGTGATGTTATACGTTGCGCCGCGCCAACGGCGTGTTGCGGTAAAGCCTTTCCAGTCAGCGGGAACACACGGGTCAATCGTCAAGCAATCATACCCCGGGCGAACGCCGACCATGTAATGCGTTGCCGCAAAATACGCCCAGCCGCCCGAACCTGTCATCCACGGGTGCCGCGCGCGGCCGTGCGCCGTGTGGTCTTTGCCCATGACGAACTGGCAGTACATATACGGCTCGGCTTGACGGATGTCAATCATTTCATTTTGGCGCGACGGTAATAACGCGTCGTAGAATTTCATTGCGCGTTCGCCGCGTCCCAGCATGGCTTCTGCGACCCACGCCCACGGGTTTGGGTGGCTGAAAATTGCGCCGTTTTCTTTTACGCCGGGATACACGCGCGTCATGTAGCCAATGTCGTCGTCTGGCACTGTAAACGACGGCGCGTTGAGCATTAAGCCCCACGGTGTATAGAGCCATTCGTCGACCGAGTCCATGCACGACAAGGCGTGTTCGCGCGGTGCAACGCCCGAAATAACCGCCCATGTGTTCGATTCCATATGCACTTTTCCCTCGGCGGACTGCTGTGTGCCGATTTTCAAGCCGTTTTTGGTAATGCCGCGGGCGTACCATTTGCCGTCCCACAATTCTTTTTCGCAGGCAACAACAACTTTGTTGCGCATGGCTGTATATTTCGCCAAGTCGTCGGTTTTCCCTGTAAACTGGCATAACTCAATAAAGTAATTCAACGCCCATGCGTGCAAGAAGCTAACCATAGCACTTTCGCCGCCGCCTAAGTTGAGGCAGTCGTTCCAGTCGGCGCGCAAGCCTTTGCAAATGCCGGTTTGTCCGACTTGCTCGGCAGAGAAATCCAAAATTTTGGTCAAATGTTCGTACACCGAACCGCTAATATCATTGCCGCTGGCGTTTTCCGCGTAACCAACAACTTCGTCCAGCAACGAAATTTCGCCTGTTTCCTTGATATACTCGCAAATGGCAGCCACCAACCACAGCGCTGAATCAGCGGTTGTGTCACGCAAATCTTCGCGGATTAAGTTGCCCATATCGGGTTCCGGTTTGACAGTCGGCGATTTTGCAGGCACTTTGCGCTCGCCTTTGGGCTTAAACCACTCCGGCTCGAACAAATGCAATCCCCAGCCGCGTGTTGTTAAGGCTTGCAGCAGTTCCATAATACGCGAACGGCATTTTTCGGGGTTTGAATGCGGGATACACATCGCGTCCTGCGCCGTATCGCGGTAGCCGAGACCTGTACGCCCGCCAACCTCGATAAACGATGCAAATCGCGAGAACATCACGTTGATTTCGCTTTGATACAGCGTCCATGTGTTCAGCATGGTGTTCATGCCGTCGTGCGGCGTGTTGATTTGCAGTGCGCCCAGCTTATCTTCCCAGAATTTCGCCAAATCGGCACGGGCAGCATCAAGCGCTTGCGGGCAAGAATACTTTTCGCGAATGGGTGCGCCTTCTTCGCGTTTGCCGTTGCCAATCATGAACGAAAAGCGTTTGCTTTCGCCGGGGGCGATGGTGATTTTTTTGTGCAACCCCATGCAATGGTTGCCTGTTTTTTCAAACGAATTTGTGCACTCGCCTTTTTCGACGGCAATCGGGTTGCGCTCGTCGTGCCAAACGCCTAAGAAGTTGTCGCGCAAACAATCAAAACTGTCCGGCTCAAAGCAAGCCGCCGCCCATTGGTAGCCGTCGGGGTCGTAGAACAGGTCGAGTTCAATCATGCCGTCGGCATAGCTGCTGCCGCTGCAATAGTTGGACATTTGAAAGTTTTGGTTGTCAAAATCAATGTGATTGTAGCTGAATTCGGCATAACCGAACAGCGAGAATTCGCGCGGCTTGTCCGTCGTGTTTTCCACCGTTACATCCATAATATAAACATCGTCACCGCGCGGAATAAAGTTGGTTTGCGTGGCTTTAATGCCTTTGTACTCGCACTCGTAAGTCGAGTACGACAACCCGTGGCGGCACAAATATTTCGCTTGGTCAAGCGGCTTGCCAACCGGCTGCCATGAAACTGACCAGTAATCACCATCAGCGTTATCACGCAGATACACGTAATGCCCGGGTCTGTCCAGCGGTGTACCGTTGGGGCGGAAGCGCGTAATGCGATGGTACTGCGGCGATTCGTAGAACAAGTAGCCGCCTGATGTATGGTTAAGCACCGCACACATTTTTTCTACACCAATGTAGTTTGTCCACGACACGGGCACGTCCATGCGGTCGATAACGTATTCGCGCCGCGCGTCATCAAAATAGCCATATTTCATTGAAAAGTCCTCCGTTTGTTTATTTTATCTCCTTAATTGCCTTTACCAGTCCATCAATATCCTCACGCATTGTACCACACCCAAATGAAATTCGCAATGCCGACGTAACAATTTCCGGCGGCAATTTCATATCGACAAGCAACTGTTGCCGCTTGCCTTTATTGCAAGCCGTGCCTGATGAAATGTAAACGCCTTTGTCGGACAGCTTGCGAACCAACACTTCACCGGGCAACGGGGGCAACGCAAAGGCGATGATGTGCGGGGCTTCATGTGGAGGGATAATTGTTAGGTTTGGGATGGTTCTTAATTGTTGCAGGGCATAGTTTTTCAAATCTGTGTAGGGGCGGCATTCTGCCGCCCACGGCTCACCCATTGCGTCATTTATCATGCACGGGCGGCAGAATGCCGCCCCTACGAAATCCACCGCCACACCAAACGCCGCAATGCCCGATACATTCTCAGTCCCCCGCGGCTCCAAATTCTGCATTCTACATTCTGCATTCTGCATTACAATCGCCCCTATCCCCTTCGGCGCGCCAATCTTATGCCCGCTTATGCTCAATGTATGCGGTAATTTCGGCAACGCAATCTTACCAAACGCCTGCACAGCATCACAATGCACCCATGCATCGGGGCTGCGCTCCTTGGCAAGCGTAAACAATAATTCCGTGTCCGGGACAGATCCATTTTCGCTGCATACTGCTGTGCAGTTGACCAGCACCGTATCAGCCGTCAATGCCGCCGCAAACTCTTCGGGGTCAATGCCGCCGCTACGTGTTGGCGGTACGATGGTCAGCGTAAAGCCTTTGGATTTATAGGCATTAAGTTGCGTCGTCACGCTCGGATGTTCGAGTGCAGTCGAAACAATATGCCCGCCGCGTTTCAACACTGACTGAAACACCAACGCATTGCTCGCTGTGCCGCCCGATGTATATATTATGCAATCAGGCGTACAGCCAACTGCACGGGCAATACGATCACTCGCCGCATGAATATATTGCGCCGCACGGACGCCCATAGCGTGTAAACTGGACGGATTGCCATAATTAACCGTCATGGCTTCAAGCGCGATTTCGGCGGCTTGCGGCAGAACAGGAGTGGTTGCAGCGTGGTCGAGATAAATCATGTTTTTAGCTTGATGTGCAGCTCCGCCAATTGCTCCTCATCCACCACATCGGGGCTATTCATCATCGGCTCAGCCGCCTGCTGCGTCTTGGGGAAGGCGATTACATCACGTATATTATCCGTTCCGGATAACAACATGACAAGTCTATCCAACCCAAATCCAATGCCGCCATGGGGCGGAACTCCATAGGTAAACGCCTCAATCATATGCCCAAACCGCGCTTGAATCTCCTCTTCGGGCAAGCCCAATAATTGAAACATTCGCGTCTGCACATCGGCACGGTGAATTCGAATCGAACCGCTGCACAGCTCATAGCCATTGATGACTAAATCGTAAGCCTTTGCCCGCGTTGCGCCTAAATCGCTGTCCAGCAAAGCAACATCCTCATCCATTGGCGCGGTGAACGGGTGGTGCATGGCAACATGCCGCCCCGCCTCCTCGTTGTACTCAAACAGCGGGAATTCGGTAATCCATACCGGCGTGAATTCATCGGGCTTGCATAGATTCAACCGCTTGGCACACTCAACACGCAAGCAACCGAGCAGGTGCTTGACTTGTGCGTCATCTTCGCTTGAAATGACAAGCAGTACGTCGCCGTCTTGAAAGTTTGTTTTTGTATAAATGGCTTGCAATTCGCTCTCATTCAATTGCTTGGCAAAGCTCGACGACATCTCGCCATTCGCCATTTTAAGCCACGCCAAACCGCCCGCACCAATGCCTTTGGCGTAAGCGGTGATATTATCCATGTCCTTGCGCGACCAATTTGCCGCTTGCCCGTCAACCTTGATGGCACGAACACTGCCACCATTTTTTACGGCGTTGGCAAAAACAACAAAGGCTGTGTCTTTCACACACTCGGAGAGGTTGATGATTTCCATGCCATAGCGCAAATCGGGCTTGTCACTGCCATATCGTTCGACAGCTTCATGCCACGTCATGCGCGGGAAATCGGGTAGCGTCACGTCAATTGTATCGGAAAACACGGCTTTAATCATGCGCTCATTCATGTCCAACACGTCATCAATATCAACAAACGACATTTCGGCGTCAATCTGTGTAAAATCGGGTTGCCTATCGGCGCGCAAGTCCTCGTCACGGAAACAACGCGCGATTTGAAAATACCGCCCAATGCCGCCCACCATTAGCAATTGCTTATACTGCTGCGGCGACTGGGGCAACGCGTAAAACTTGCCCGGGTGTAAGCGTGACGGCACGAGGTAATCGCGTGCGCCTTCGGGTGTTGATTTTGTCAAAATCGGCGTTTCGACCTCGATAAAGCCCTCGTCGTCATAGAATTTGCGAATAGCCATCGTTGCCTTGTGCCGCAACTGCAAATTCTTCTGCAACGGCGCACGGCGCAAGTCGAGGTAGCGGTATTTCAGCCTCAACAATTCACCTGCGTCGCTGTCATCGAGAATTTCAAACGGCGGGGTTTCTGATTTGGAAAATACCGTCAAACTTATCGCTTGCACTTCAATTTCACCGGTCGGCAAGTCTTTGTTGACATCCCGCTCGCCGCGTTGGTTGACAACGCCCGTTACGGCAACGCACCATTCTCCACGCAACGCCGAGGCTTGGGCAAACAGTTCAGCGTTTTCTGTTTCGTTAAACGTGCATTGCACAATGCCTGTCTTGTCGCGCAGTTGCACAAAGAGCAGTCCACCCAGATTGCGCGCACGGGCGACCCAACCGCAGAGTGTGACGGTTTGTGTTGCGTGAGCGACACGCAATGCACCGCAAGGGTGCGTGGGGGTGTGGGGGAAGTTTGGCATAGTGTGTATCCTTTCGTAGCGGGCGAACTGCGTTCGCCCGCGTTTTATCATCTGCGAATTGGCTGCATGGCAGAAAATGCTTATTAGTTACTAAACTTTATCAAGATACCACGTTGGTATAGTATTTTGCATATTGTTTAACCAACTAAGAACATTCGCCATATAACGAATACCAATTTCGGGTTTTCCATCTGTATACATAATACATAGTTCCATCAACGCGTGATAAGCGAGGTAATAAGCTAATACTTCAAAAAAACCATGAGGCGGGTCGCCGTCAAAATAGCCTCTTACTAACCCTGTGTTAAAATAGGGAGTAACATCGCCGATCAAATTGACGTTGAGAAATTCCATCCACGGGTCGCCGGTATCTTCTTCATAGCCCCAACAATCAAAATCAATCACGCCAATTTCACCGTTTGGCATAGCAATCAAATTAAATTTATTACAGTCGCCGTGAATAAACGTTTGCGGCCTGTCGACAAATAAATGCTTGTTTTCCTGCAAGTAACGGACTACCAAATCCCCGCTTTCAGATTTAATGGGATTTGTATTGTAGAAGTCAATCTTGCTTTGCACCTCGCGAAGAAACCAAGCATCCCACGGTTCGGCTTTCACGGATGCAGGGAGGGTGTGCATTTTTCTGAACATCTCACCTGCCTTTAATCCCAAAACATACTGCGACTTTTCGGATAAACTCGGCAAGATAGTTTCCAAATCCTCGCCGTCAACCCATTTCATAAGTTGATAGATATTTTTTCCATTGTTGCATAAACCAAAATCCACAGGAACGGAAAGGTTTATATCAAGCGCAGCCGCACGTTTCAGCTTAGCATATTCGCTTTTTTTGAGTCCGAGTTTATCAATGTCTGAAATACGCAGAAGCAGTTTTTCTCCATTGGTTGTTTCAATACGGTATTTTTTATCGCCAGACCACCCTTTGTTAAGTAGCTCAATTTTTACAAAAGTATCAAATCCGGGAATGTCACGAAAAATATCCTTTTTCATCACCATCATACCACCTAATGCAATTTATTATAGGTTCTACTAATATAAATACCCCACTATGGCCACGCTTACAAAACCATTTTACAAATCGCCGCCGCGTCCAATGCACATTCAACAGCAGAACCATCAGCCATATCCTTAACTTGCACTTTATCCGCCGCAACCTCATCATCACCAATGACAACAACATACCGCGCTTTGATCTTATCGGCTTGCTTCATTTGTGCCTTAACCTTGCGCCCCATGACATCGCGCACCGCTGCAACGCCTAATCCGCGCAACTCGTGTGTCAACACCGTGACAACGGCATCATCCTCACACGCATTGACAATGCAAACGTCCGGCACACTTTTTTCACCCGTTCCAATGCCCTGCGCCTGCGCTGTCAACAGCAAGCGTTCAATGCCGCTGCCGAAGCCCAGTGCCGGCGTGGGCGGCCCGCCCAGCGTTTCAATCAACCCATCGTAACGCCCGCCGCCGCATACGGTATTCTGCGCACCCAAACTGCCGGCGACCTTAAACTCAAAGACGGTTCGCGTGTAATAATCAAACCCGCGCACCATTGTCTTGTTAAGCGTATAAGCAATGCCTAACGCAGATAAATGCGCTTTTAGGCTCTCAAAATGCTCATGACACGGAATACACAGATGGTCAGCCGAATACGGCGCGTTTGCTGCAACAGCTTGGCAGTCGGGATTCTTGCAATCCAGAATACGCAATGGGTTGCGCTGAATTCTGTCTTCACACAAGCCGCAAAGATCGTGTTGCGCCAAGTATTCTTTCAATATCGAGTGATAAATCGGGCGGCAATCGGGACAGCCGATACTATTGATTTCCAATGTCACGCCGGCAATGCCTATGCGTTGCAAATAGGCGTCCGCCAATGCTATCAATTCAGCGTCAGCGTCAGCCCCGGCAGGCCCAAAGCACTCTACGCCGAACTGGTGATGTTGGCGCAAACGCCCTGCTTGCGGGCGTTCATAGCGAAAATTCGGCCCGATGTAATAGACTTTTTGCGGTAACCCCTGCGCCAATAAGCTATGCTCCAACATGGCGCGGCAAACACCCGCCGTACCCTCGGGGCGCATGGTAATGCTTCGCCCGCCCTTGTCAATCAGCGTATACATCTCTTTTTGCACAACATCGGTCGTTTCGCCCGCCCCGCGCTCAAACAGCTCAGTATGCTCTATCATCGGTGTGCGGATTTCACTATAACCATATAGCCGCGCCGTATCACGCAGCAGGGCTTCCAGCCATTGCCACGATGTGCAGTCGAGAATATCGTGTGTGCCTTTGGGTGCTTTGGTGAGTAACTGCATAATAAACCTCCATAATGATTACGGCAGCACTCTCTCCACCGTATATCCATAATTTTTGAGCAAGTAGACAACACTGTCTTCACCTATCAAGTGTCCGAGACCCACGACAAAAAATACATTCTTGCCATCGGCCATATACTGCCGCGCCACTTGGGTCATGCCAATATCGCGCTGAATAAATAAGGCATCCCAAATTTCTTCGTACAGCTCCGCCGGCGCGTCCTCATATTCGGCATAAAACAACGTCAAGAAACCCTCTTCATCTCCTTGTTGCCACATCTCGTACATTTCAACCAGCATCATCGCGCCCTCTTCAACATACGCTGCGCTTTCCAGCATAACTATCTGCGCCGGCATCGAAAGTCCCATCAGCATTTCCAGCTGCATTCCCATCGATTCGACCTCTAAAATATCCATGTCCCGCGCCATCGCTGCCTGAATAAAATGCATATCCACGCCATATTCTGCCGACATTCCCGCCTGCTCAACGGCAACACTTGCCAGCGTCGAGTGCCACATAAATGGCTTTAATGTGTTCAGCATATCCAGCATGACGTTTGGCACGCCAAAATCGGCCAAAATCGCGATCAATCTTTCGTGCAACGCCTCGCCAATGTCATCGGCAATTGTCCGCCCCTCTTGATACGTCTGCATGGCGTGGATGGCCAAAATGGCTCCCATGTCATTTTCAAATGCGTATAAATCAGCTTCCACCGCCAAGTAGTCGCTGCGATAAAATGCATCCATAATAAAGTCGGGCAACGGGTAAATCGATGCCTCACCGGCATGAATTGAGCCGAATAAATACATGGCCTGTCCTTCCGGCGATGTCACGCGCCACATTAGCGGGGTGATATCAGCCGACGTAACAGAAGTGATAGGCGTATCTTCGGGCGTGTCCGTCACGCCGGGCGATGGCTCCGGCGAAGGCGCAGACGCGATATTGTCTTGGTTTTGACAGCCACCCAACAGCGGCAAGATAAGCAAAGCAGCGGTCAACAAAGCCAACAAATTATGCTTCCATTTCATAATCGAGTCATCCTTTATTTTTTATTGTTGCCAGTATAACACATTCCGATTGACTTCACAACCCGTTGATACTGTGGTATAATGACAGAGCTCTAGACGCTTATCACAGCACGGTGAGAGCGTCACGCTCTGTAAGATTGGAGGCAATTATGAACTTCAACAAAACCACCAACCGCAGCAATACCGAATCTCTAAAATACGACAGTGCGGCAAACTACGGCAAGCCTGACGGCTTACTGCCGCTTTGGGTCGCCGATATGGACTTCCCCGCCCCCGATTGCGTGACCTCTGCACTGCAAGAACGTGTAGCACATGGCATTTTCGGCTACGCCGTCCCCGACGACACCTATTACAACGCCGTAATAAACTGGTTTGCCGCACGCTTCAACTACCACGCCGATCCCAGATGGCTCACCATCACACTCGGCGTCGTCTATGCCATCAACATGGCCATTGACGCGTTTACTGCATCCGGCGACGGCATTTTAATCCAAGAACCCGTCTACTACCCATTCCGCCAAAGCATCACGGCAAACAGACGGCGAGTTGTTGTTAACGAACTTGTTTTACAGGACGGCAAGTATGTTATCGACTTCGCCGACTTTGAGGAGAAAGCCCGTCAGAGCAAACTGTTTCTGCTATGCAGTCCGCACAACCCTGTCGGGCGCGTTTGGACTGTTGATGAACTACGAAAAATGGTTGACATTTGCGTGAAACACAACGTGCTGATTGTTGCCGACGAAATTTGGTGCGATTTCATCTATGGCAACCGCCAACACTATATGTTGCCTGCTCTTATGCCCGAGGCGCAAGACAATATTATCCTTTGCACGGCACCAAGCAAGACATTTAATCTTGCCGGCTTGCAAAACGCCAACATCTTCATCAGTAATCCAAACTTACGTAAAGTTTTCCGCAGAACGGTCAACAGAAACGGCATGGAGATGCCCAACAACGCCGGCTTCGTCGCCGCCCGCGCGGCGTATTCGCACGGCGGCGATTGGTTGACGGAATTGTTGCAGTATATCGAAAGCAATTTCATCTATATTGATGGATTTCTTAAAACTAACTTGCCCACTGTCAAGCTCATCGCTCCGCAAGGCACATACTTAGCATGGCTCGACTGCCGCGCACTTGACGTAACGCCGGACGAACTCGAGCACAAACTACTCCATGAAGCCAAAATATGGCTCAGTCGCGGCGACTCATTTGGCGCACTTGGCGCAGGCTTTATGCGCCTAAATGCTGCCTGCCCGCACATCACCCTAGGTGAGTGCCTGCGTCGCATGGCTGCAGCCTTATAGAGCATACTGCCCTCACGCGCCACACATATATAAACACAGCATTTCAGCTCTATTGCAATCAAGCGCCCGTCCGCCCCTATACTGCGGTTTTGCCATTCGCCGGCATCCATAGTTCCCTAAACCGCCGCATCGTCATCCCAACCCCGAGGAAAAACATACCCTTGCTCGTCCCGCTCAACGCGCCCGTCACCGTAAATGGAATCACGGCGGCCACTATTGCGGCAACGCCAAACGTCATGTACAAGTATGGTAAATATTGCGACATCCGCCCCAATACAGCGCGGTAAATAATCGACTCGCGCACTGCCGTAAAGAACTTGTAATGCCCGAGGAAGAATAAAAACACAGTTGCCAAGGCAATCCCGCCCGGAATGTACCAGCCGCCAAAAAATGCCAACATCGCAGCGAACATATATAAAATAAACAAGATGGTCATTGTCCAACGCAACGACTGCAAACGTTGCAGCATAACCTGACTGCCCTGCCGCCTGCGGCAAGCCAAAACATACCGCCACACATTGACACTCACCGCCATTTGCGGCAGCAAAAAGAACGTTACAATCACCAAATACAGCCCGCCAAAATCATCCACGCCCGGCAATTGGCTAAAAAATAACGTCGTTCCGCCGGTGGTGACAAAATGCAGATACTCAAAGACAAAGCTCATTGAAAATCCCAACGCCGCAACCAGCATCACCGGCGTCGAAGACTCTCGCGCAATATTATCAATGAGCCTTTTGTCCATCCTTACACCTCACCCATTACCTATCACTGAACTCTTGCGTGGGGCCATATCCTTACCCCCAAATCCCACTCCCGACAATCACTGCCAATGCCTCATCAACGCCGCCCAATACATTCACATGCCCCATCTTGCGCTTGTCCACAGCCTTAGCCTTGCCGTATAGATGAATTTTCCCCGTCTTTAACAACGGCAAATATGCCGTTAAATCGTCTAATTTCTCTTTATTCAAATGATCGCCCAAAATGTTGACCATCACCACTGGCGTATGCAGTGCCGTATCGCCCAGCGGCAACCCGCACACCGCGCGAACATGCTGCTCAAACTGACTCGTCAAACAAGCATCAATGGTATAATGCCCCGAATTGTGCGGGCGCGGTGCCAATTCGTTGATGAGAACCTCATCGCCAACAACAAACATCTCGACACCCATCACACCGATGACATCCATCTCTTCGGCAATCTTGCGCGCATAGGCCAACGCCTTTGCCTCAACAGCCGCGTCAATCTGTGCCGGCACAATGCTCTGGTGCAAAATATTGTTGACATGAGTGTTCTCGGCAACCGGAAACACCGCCGTTTCACCCATCGTACTCCGCGCCACAATAACTGAAATCTCCTTGCTAAACGGCACAAACTTCTCCAAAATGCACTCTTTCTGGCCCACCAGCTCTTGCCCCGCCGCTAAGTCGTCCGCCGAGCGCAATACAACCTGTCCTTTTCCATCATACCCGCCCGTTGTCGTTTTCAGCACGGATGGATATGTTGCTTTCTCGGCCAACGCTTCGGCACTGTCAATTAAGCAAAACTCGGCAACAGGAATACCCATCGCCGCAATCGCACTCTTCTCACGAAAGCGGTGCTGCGTGGTATACAACACTTGGCTGCCCTGCGGCAAATAGGCGTTCTTTTCGAGCCAAGCCAACGCTTCATGGTCAATGTTTTCAAACTCATACGTAATCACATCGCTGATTTCAGCCAATTTCTTAATGGCGTCCATGTCGTTGTATGCCGCCGTAATTTCAATATCGGCAATCTGCCCGCACGGACAATTCGGTGTTGGCTCAAGCACGGCCACAAAGTAACCCATTGCCTTAGCACTCAGACACATCATGCGCGCCAACTGCCCGCCACCAATAATGCCGATGGTTTGATACGGATAAATCGTTTTGCTCATGTTACACCTCGTCACTCAATACTTTTTGCGTAATCTTCGCCTGTCGCGCCTCTATTTTAGCATACAACGCGCTGTCAAAGGCCGCGAGAATCCGTGCTGCCATCAGCCCCGCATTGGTCGCACCGGCAACACCGATGGCCATCGTCGCCACAGGTGTACCCGCTGGCATCTGCACAATCGACAGCAGCGAATCCATGCCATTCAATGCCTTCGACTGTACCGGCACGCCAATGACGGGCAAACTCGTGCAAGCCGCCACCATGCCCGGCAAATGCGCCGCACCGCCCGCACCCGCGATAATGGCTTTCAGACCACGATCTGCGGCCGTCTTAGCATACTCGACCATATATTCTGGCGTCCGGTGCGCCGAAACGACTTTTTTCTCATATAAAACCCCAAGTTCATCCAGAACTTTCGCCGCGCAATTCATCGTGTCCAAATCCGACGTACTGCCCATAATAATGCCAATTTGTGTTTGCATGGTAGCTGTCCTCCGTAGGCGTTTTGTTCTTATTTATTTTATCATATTTGTGTGGAGTGTTCAAGGTACTGTTGGAGGTTTTATTGTTTTATCTTGTGGCGGGCAATAACGTAGAATGCTTATTAGGCACACAACCTAAATATCACGTAACTCATATTCAAATGGCTTATCACATGAAAATATCTCATGATAAAAGCCTTTGTAGGAAATATCATCTTCTAAACATTTTATAAGGTAAGACAATTCCTCATCACATTCCACCACGCCGCCGCTATTCCACATATCTTCAAATGCGGCTATAATTTCTTCCATAAGGCTAACTTGCAAAAATAACGGCAGATTTTCCAACACCTCATCATCAATCGCAGTTTCAGAACGATAGCCGGCGATAACCGTTTCAAAGTAGCTGTTCATAGCCTGTTTGCGCTTATTGGCATCCGGCTCATTTTGCGCCCAACCTATGCCGTGTTGCCAAAGGCTTGCCAAATCGAACATATACCAGCCGAAACACGAATTATCAAAGTCAAAGACTGTTATTTGTCCTGTTTCAAAATCAATATTGTAGTTTCCATCATTGAAATCGCAATGTATCATGCCGAACACTTCACGGCTTTGGTCTGTTTCTTTCAGGGTTTGCAGCAGAGAAAACATTTTTTCCTTACAATGAGATAGCGAATTGGGGATTAACGTGTCAATGTATTCGGCAGTAAATCTGTCTAGAAAGCTGCATCTGCGGTGAATAGGAGTGTACACTTTCGACAGTTGGTGCAGCTTCCCTAAAACTTTGCCACAATCGTAGTAATACTCGGCAATCGGAACGCCTTCACGATATTGATAGTGATTTTCTACAAGCAATTTCCCTTTTGCTTGTTCAAACAAGCAGACGAAAAATGTGTGCTTATCGTGCGTTATTTCCTCGACCATATTACCCATTCGAGAGCAAATAACATTGGCAACACTACCGCCATTTTCGTGTAAATATCGGATAAATTCAGTTTCACCAAGATAATCGTCCATGTTTCTATCACTTCGAAAAGCAATACGGAGTATTCTCGATTCTGAATCGTTTTTGTCACAATAGTAGACAACATTTGGAGCGATATAATCCCTTTCAATGTGGGTGAATGTATAACCTTCCAACTCATATAACTCCCACACCATCGGAAGTAAAAAGGACTCACCAATTTTTACAACTTCGTTATATGTCAATATGTATCTCCTTTACACCGTAAAATATAAATTTCCTACTTAATCTATGATTTCAAAATATCCGCTTCACCGTCCAAATATTTTCCGCACCGTACCCTTGCCCAACATCACCAACTTTTTCCAAATATGCCGCACACGCACCGACCGCATGCCAATTTTATACATTCGTTCAACTTTTGTGCGTTGTTCCGGCACATCGGGCTGTCCCAATGCCATTACTTTTTTCTTATAGCGCGGCACTTGTGTCAGTGACACCAGCTTGTAGATATAATTCATCGTCTCATCGCAATTCTCATTTTTCCAGTACATTTCATACTGCTCGTGCATCGGCGCGTTGAGGAATCGCTCCATCTCCTCGGGTGACACAAGCCCTTTGTCAATGGCCTTTTGCACAATCGCCGTACCCGGCAGAAAGTTTAGCCCATGCAACCGCAACTCGAATTTTCCTTTGAGTTCCAAGCAAAGAAATAAAGTCTCACGCAAGGTATCATGCGTTTCAAAGTGATGCCGCACCATCAAGTCAAAAATCACCTCTGGCACTTTGGCGTCCACCAACGACTGACTTGCCGCGATAATATCCTCATTCGTTTCGGGCCGGTTAAAGATCTGCCGCCGGATGTATGGTGAACCGCTTTGCAGCCCCATCGTCACTTTATACAATCCGACATTGACAAACTTGGCAAAATTTTTAGCGTCAGCATGCCGCGGGTGCCCCCACACCTCAAAGGGCAGGTTGATCCGCGCTTTATATTTAGCGCAAAACTCATCCACCCACGCCTCGTCCTCAGGGAAAATTTCGTCGTAAAAGCGGATATATTTCAGGTTTTTCATCTTGGCCTTAGCATGTGCCAACTCATCAATCACACTGTCAATTGAGCGAAGCCGCACCGTCTTTCCCTTACCGGCATGAATGCGCTTCCACGCTGACGAGCTGCAATACGAGCAAGCGTGCGGGCAGCCCCGCGAACAGGAAATTTCATAGCTCATCGACCCCAGCAGCGGGTCTTCGTGTTTTTTGACAATATCATTATCAATGATATATTTATTGGGCAGCCCAAGTTCCAGCCAGCCAAATTTATCCAAATCGCGCAGCAAGTCGCGCAGCTCATTCTGCACCACTGCGCCGCCCTCATCGCGATAAGCAAGATTACGAATGTTCGCAAAGTCATTCACGCCCGACTTTAACATATCAGCCAGTTCAATAAATGTCTCCTCACCTTCGCTCCGTACCACCAAATCGGCATGCTTTAAACACTCCTCAGCAAACATCGTCGGATAAATGCCGCCCCAAACGATCGGCACATCAATTGCCTGCTTCAAGGCATCATTGACTTCAATAATCGTCTCCATATAAAATGACGCCATCACGCTCAGCCCAACAGCCAAAGGGTCTTTCGACTTAACCAGCTCAACCAGCAACTCAATTTCCCGCGCCGTCGCACCTTTGGGGTTGATAAAGCTGATGTTTTTAAAAAACACCGTCGTCACATCGTAACCGGCCTGCGTCAATGCCTTTTCGATATGCTTAATCCCCAACGCCTTGGGCATATAGAAGTTGATGAGCACAATTCTATTGTTCATATCCGCCTCCGCAAGTGCATTGCTATTCTATTGTACCATACAAGTGAGGCATATTCAATCCCCCACAACCAAAACCATTATACCATGCCCAATCGATACATTATTACAAATTTCTCGCATATAACAAAAAATCCGCCCTCATGGACGGATTTCTCAACTGCTTTCCATGCCATACATGACACCTACTCAACAGTTCTACTTAAATTTCTTTTTCTTCGCCCTGGCTGCCTCAGCTTTCTTGCGGCGGCGAACACTCGGGCTTTCATAGTGTTCACGACGGCGCAATTCGGAGAGAACACCCGACTTCGCGCAGTTACGTTTGAAACGCTTAAGCGCACTATCCAGCGATTCGTTGTCTTTGACTTTGACTTCTGACATTGACTTTTCCCTCCTCTCACATAAACGATATGATACCGTCATAGTATACATCATTCCGAACCGTTTGTCAAGAGGGATTGTCCAACTTACAAAATTTTATGATTGTTATCTTTTGTCGTGCCTTGTGTGCAGCAGCTGCGCGAAAATTTCTGCGCACTCCCATTTTATCGGCCGTCTACGGCAGCTCTTTTTACCACGTTATCAAATCTCGCAACTGCTCTAGTCGCACCTCACCGATGCCGCTGACATGCGTCAAATCCTCTGCCGACGTAAACGCACCGTACCGCTCGCGGAAATCAACAATCCGCTGTGCCAATGCCGGCCCAATCCCCGGCAGCACTTGCAGTTCTTCCATCGTCGCTGTGTTGACATTAACCCTGCCATCATCTTGCGGTGGCACCTCTGCCGTGGCGGAATCCCCCACCGGCGGGCCGGCAACTTGCCCACCCAAAATCGGACTGCCGCTGTCACCGCGAATGGTATATGTCCCTTCGCTCTGCCTCGCCCCTATGTAATAGCCCAAGCTTGCGGCCAGCATGCCCACCACAATCACGGCAATCGCGGCCGTCGACAACGAAATACGCCGTTGCGGCTTATCTGACATACACGCTACCTCCTACGCCTATAAGGTTGCTTCTCATCTGTCATACCAAGCAAGTAATCAACGCTCGTATCAAACGCCAACGCCAACTTCTTACAAAGCGGCACCGTCAATGCCCTCTTACCCAGCTCCAATTTTGAGTACGTGCTTTGGTCAATGCCTGTCCGCATTTGCACTTGCAGCTGGGTATAGCCTTTAGCTATACGTAGCTCTTTTAATCTATTCAATCGCAATCACCTAGGGCTATTATGTCATAATCTGGCGACTGCACTAGGTCAATTTGCCCTATTTTGTACAAAAACACCTTCTCAACTCTCGAAGATATTCTTCATTGCAATCGTAAGAGTCTATTACCCCTCTTGACAGGTCTGCACCATCCCCCATGGTTTTCTGTCAAGCCATTGACCATTTGGCTCAAAATCATCGCAGCATCGTGTGCACCAAATCTCAGCGTTGCTGCCAAAGTTATGCGCAGCAGAGTTCCGATGATCCATCACGCAGCGCATACCATATCGGTCAAGACAAGGCGTTGACCTGTCCCAAGGTTTCCGCCCCATAAATGGCCCTTGCGTACAAGCCACGTCAAACAAGTGTGTCAACTCGTGCCGTACAAGGTTGATAAACGGCACATACGTCAACGAATTCTCCGAACTTCTGTTCATCACCGCTACTTGCCCACGTCTTTGAAGTGCCGCACCGCCCGGCTCTGTATGTCGTCCGTCAATGGTCATACACAAAATGCCGCCCTGCCATATCATTTGTATCGCATTCGGGTCATCGTTTCCAAAGTTTTGATTTATAAAAGCAAGGCTTCTATAATAGTCTAAATGACCCGGCCGCGTACATAAACTCATTCTGGACGGTATCGCACCCGCGTATTCGTGATTACTCTCATGCGTAGGCAAGTTCACCGGAATAAACTCAATATTAAATTGCATATTCCACATATTCCGAAACGGAGCAGCCATGTTGTCGAAGGCCGCCCCGAGGTGTGCCACGTTCGCTTGTTCGTTCGGTCGAAATGTCCTGTCTACAAAAACCTGAACAGTAACAGGCGGGTTGCTTCGCTCTTTCTTCACACCGGTGAACACAACCGCTTCCGGTACAGGCGTCGGTGTCATCGTCGGCGCATATGGCTCTGGCGTCAATGTAGGCGTTGGCGTCGGCGGCTGCATCGGTGTTGGCATAGGCGACGGAGGAGACGGTATTGGTGACGGCGTAATCGGGGGCGGTGTCAATGTCGGAAGCACTGCAGTTGGAGGAGTCGGCGACGGTTTGAACAGGCCTTTGACAGATGAAGTCTGTGTTAAGATTGGTTTTGGAGCCGCCAACACCTGCATTGATGAATTTGACACAGTCGTCAAAGTAAGCGTTTTTAGCATTGGCCGCGCAAGCAACTCAATCGGCACTCCATTAACTGTACTAGCCATCCACAGATACGCACCGCTCAAACATGCAACTAAAAAAAATGCCAAAATCGCTGCTGTCATAATCCTTCTCTTCATCTCATTCACCAATCCCTTCTGCACACAACCAAACAATGATTTTTCGTTCATTTTTTGTTCACACTATCTTAGCATTCGTTGCTTTGTGCAGAAAAAGTGGGGGCTTGTCGTTTTTTAATACGTTTACAACAATATTAGCGTAAAAATTGGCAAAAAAACCTGCAACCATTGAGGTTGCAGGTTTTTTCGTTAAAATAATTTAACCAGCCATGACAAACACGGCAATCGCCACCGAGTGCAAAATAGATGCCGCAATGACAAACAGATGAAATACTGAGTGCATATATTTCTTCTTCCGCCCTGCTGCGTAAAAAATCACGCCGACGGTATACAGCACGCCGCCGAGCAAAATCAAAGTAAAAAACGGCGTACCCAATACAGAAATCAGCCGCCCGATTCGAAACATAGCCGTCCAGCCCATCACCAAGTAACAAACCAGCGAAAATGCCATAAACCGCTTCATATTGACGGCATTCAGCACAATGCCCAGCACAGCCAGCCCCCAAATGACGCCAAAAATCAACCACGCGTCAAGAGGATAAACCTCGCGGAATCGATTAAGCGTCACCGGCGTATACGTGCCGGCAATTAAAACAAAGATCGTGCAATGGTCGAAAACACGGAACACCCGCTTAGGCAATCCAACCTTCAATCCATGATAGACACTCGACATAGTAAACAATAGCACGACTGAAAATCCGTAAATCATGCCTGACACAATGCCCCACACATTTTGGTTATACGCCGCGACCACAACACACGCCAACAACGCCACAACGCCTAATCCGCCGCCGACAACATGGGTAATCATGTTAAACTGCTCTTCACCGCGCGTATATTTTGGAGGCACAGACATAGGCACTCTCCTTTTTTGAACTCATTATAGTACGCGGCACGGCATGTTGTCAAGGCGCTGCGCGCGTTGACATATATCGTAGTTTCTGCTATAACGCGTTAAAAGCACGGAGGTTGACAGAGAAATAAAAAGACAAGGTAATACACTCTTAATTACCAGCAATGGTTTTGATTTGCAATGCAAGTTAGAAGCACATTATAAAGACTTCTTTGCTTGGCTACGCAGAGACGAGAAGCGAGCCAAGGATAACCTTTGGGCTATTCATTTTTTGAGCACCTTGCCTAACGGCGAAGGCTGGATTGACGTTGAGGATAGCCTAAAAAACTCCGTATATGCAACGCCATCTTCTTCTGCGAGAGGCGCAATGCTGCTCACGAGTACAAAAGGAGCCATCGTAGGCCCCTCAAGTATATAAAGGAATCTGAATATATCTTGTCTAACGTCCCCAACCCAGATCATATCGATTATTATTGGTTTCTCGATGAACTTAGGTTATTCTTTCAGCTAACCAATGGTCACAGTTGTTCGATCTGCATCAATATACATTTCAATTCCCAACGACATATAAAACCATTTTAGTGTTAATGAATCAATCAACAAATCGTCACTTGTTTCATCAATCCACATATGACCTCCCGGCGTTGGTACTAGATAATTCCATTGGGTATCCATTTCAATTAGTGAAATGCCTGCTTTATCTAATAGAAATTCCCTGCCATTGTGCAATATAGTGACCATTCCATTCCTGTGGCGGATCACATCAAATCCTAATGCATCTGAAATAGCAAGAATTGGAAGTAAAGCAGTTTCATTATAGAACATTATCTGATTTCTTCTTGTAAAATCAACATTATTGATGATAAGACGACCGGAACGACCACCAAATCTTTCTGTGAAATTGTGTTGTGTATGAAAAATATATTCAATTTCATAAAATTGGAAATCAACTAGTTCGCCTGCCCAAATGAGGTCAAGTTCTTCCGGTGTTGGTTCAATGTGATTAAGCTCAATTGTGATAAAATAGTGTTCTCTCTCCGCTTTTACCCATATGGCAGGCGGGAATCCGCCTGAGTGGAGCAAAGTTACAGTTTCAATGCGATTTGCAACGTTATTGCCTGTTAACAACTTTTGAATTGTCGCAGGATCTCCAATAAATTGTAACAGCGATTCGTCTACGACCAACGATGCCCCAAGCCTAACATGATTATAGTCAAAAATGTTGGTCGCTGTCGCATCCACTGCTTCAGTGCTAGCAACTTCTGGTAATGTGCCGCCATAAAACACTCTTTTATTGGCATACGATGATACTAAAGTGTTCTTTGAAGGATCGTGCATAAAGCGATAAAACGTGTCAAATGGAATGGACTCATATGCAACGATAAAATACGGCGCTGTAGTTTTTGTGTCATGTTCGTTGTAGCTATTCAACATTTCATTGTTATCATCAGTGGCGTACTGATCAGAGTCAACTCCATTTGACTCTGGCACAACCTCAAACTGGATGTTGTAATTCCCTACGCTAGCAGAACACCCGCTCGCGAGAACAAGTGGCAGGAAACAAAGTGCAAAAATAATAAGACACTTTACATAAAGGCCTGCTTTATTTTTCATGTGTATAGTCCTCCCTTTGTTATATTCATTAGCTATTTTAAAAATTAACCCGGTATAAAAAATGTATGGTATATGAATTTGAACCCCATCTTTGTGTCAAGATAGATGAATCAGCACGATGATCCATAAAAAGACCCGTTGAGTGCGAGTGTAACATAAATAGACCATTCGGCATAATAAATGTGGCCTCCGCTGTTGGTGCATAAACGCCAATGCTTATTACTGATAATAGCAAGAATAATGCCAAACCTTTCGACACTAACCTACGCATTTTTATCATATGACCTTCCAAACGGCCTCTTTTCAACGAATTGTGCTATGACGACATCGCTCGACATGTAAAGAGCATCCTCAAATGATACATAAAAATATGTAAAATGCACCTCGAATTCGCCTCTAGGCCCATCAATAAATTCTATTTCATGTGGCATGGTTGGGACAATATTAAAATCCATTATCTCCGTTGTCTGAGTGGCTTCGTGAGTTTGGACATCATCAGTGCAGGGATTTTCTTGTGAGACAGGTTCTGTATTGCCACAAGCACTTTACAATAAAATTGCACACAAAATTACTGCTATGAATAATTTTTTCATATTAACCATCCCTTCTAACAAGCATGGACATGACTATTAAGCAAGGAAGAAGCATTTTAGTTACCTGCGCTCAAGATACTCATCAAGCAAGCTCCCGCCGCCATACTTCCTCTCTATAACGCCGCGATTCATTAAATCAATCATCTCTGTTCTTTCTAGTATTATCTCTGCCACAACTGATGTATCCATCAATTCTGTAGAATCGCCAAACCATTGCTCAAACTCCTCTGAACCAATTGGATTAACCGGCGCTTGCATCAGCGTTTATAAAATAATGCCTTCCGAAACTTCCATTTCTAAAAACCCTCACTTCACCATGTGGAAATCTTTCTCTGAAATACTCGTATCCACTGTGAAATCCATCATTCTCATTAAGGTCCATCCCTCCTGTCCATTCAAAATTTCCATCACCTAAATCTCTAATGTCATGAATCATTACCGGCACATCATCAAGATAGAGCATAATATGCCACTCGTTAGTATCTTCAAGTAAATCAAAAATTCGTGCGGCATTCAGTTCAAACACAACCACTAGATGCGCATTAGAGCCGGCGATTATCGGCCTCCCTCGGCTAAGGTCATCAAACACTTGGCTTACTGTCCGCCCGCCGGTATGTGAAAATGCGTTTGATCCACCTGTAAATCGACGGATAGCAACTGCTGTGGCATCAACCCCCAACATTTCATTTGGAGGAGGATTTCTGCCTGTTGCCACCCTTGCAAATTCGGTCTGCGTGAGTGAGTTGTTGTTTGAGTGCCTGTTTCTCAATACTGATACCGAAACAGCAGCCCAACACCAGTTTGTTCGCTCCTGTCGGATATTGGGAACCCATACGTTCGTTGGCGGCAATACACTCCACCGCGCCCAATACGTTCTATTACTATCCGGCACGCTGTGGGTGGCCAAGACCTGCGTGCCGCCGGTCTGCGCTGTCCACCAACCTGCAAAGGTAAAACCTGCTCTTGTCGGCACAGGCAACGTCCCCATGGCTGTGCCCGCCTGCCTGCTCCACGATGTCGGGCTAACAGAGCCGCCCTCTTTATTACCGTATGCCTAAGATTTCTTCTATTTCATGCTGCTCGTTTATGCCAAACAAGCTATTGCGGGAGGAAAGGTCAAACCAATAACTCCCTTCGCGTATTGCCTCAATCGCAACAATATGCTGCTCTCCCGGAAAGACTGTATCTGCGAAAAATATGACAACAATTTCATCTCCGGGAAGAAAGCCACTTTTTAGAGATTGAATGATAGTGGCATGATAAATGTCAGTAGACATCCAATCTGATGGTGGCACTTCATCATTCAATCTAAGTGGCTCTTTAATCTCTACAAGCGCAACGTGAGGTGACCCACTGATAATATCCTCCATGGCCTCGGAGCGAATAAACTCTCTTGCAGGCGCGTTATCCCTTGTCAAGTCCTCAACATACGATACGACTTCCTGCCGTGCAACACTTCTTGCACTAAAGTCCAAGCCTGTCGAGTGCTGGGATAACTCTTTGCCGTGCATCGTGCTGCGTGAGGGATCGTTGAGGTCAATAACCGTTCTGCGAATCAACGTAAATCCATTTTCACGTGTATTTGCATAAACCGAACTTATTTTTCTGAGCGGCAGCAGATAATCTGTTCCGTGGCTAAACGTTAAATTGTCCGATCTATCACTAACCTCTATTTCATTCCCCCATATATCAATATCGGGGCGCTCCACATACACAAAAATTCTGTCTTCGGCATTGCCCAGTATTCTCTCCTGTACAATAAATTCAAACTCTGTTAATGTTCGCCCAAACGGCCGGTGGCCTACATACTGCACAATAACCACATCGGTAGGTGGAAATTCTGTCAATAGCTCTTCAAATGTGAAGTATTCATATACAAACGAATGTCCCGAAGAAGACTCAGTCGATGGAGACGTCTCCGGTGCAGGCGAAACCTCAACATCAGGTACAGGAGAGTGCTCAAGTGTACAAGATATCGGCGAAGACGAAGAAACATTGCAAGCACTTAATATCAGCGTCAGTGAAAATGCAAGCGCAATTATCGTTTTTTTCATGATAATCCCTCTTTCTAAAAATCAATTTACTTTTTGCAAATTTCGCATATACTTATCTGAAAAAATCGTAAACTTGGCGCAAGTGCCGTCTTTCATTTGCATTTAACGTAAATGTTGTGTGAAGTCCGTGCACACCGTCCCTCATAACCTCCGGCCCGGCATGTGTGTGACCCTCCCACCCTGGTAGGAAATCCGCGATTACCATTCCAGGTAATCGTTATATTGGGCGCAGCAGGCGCAACGACAGTCAGCTGCACTGTCTGCCAGCCAACACTCCAATTCCCCGTGCGGACGCTAATATCAACTGTCCCCGTTTGCTGTGCCGTAACACGCCCATTTTGGTCAACCGTTGCCACATTCGTGTTCCACGAGTGCCATACTAACCCACCGGGCAGTGTTGCGTTAGAGGGAATCGGCGAGGTTGATAGCGTGCGGGCATCGCCAACCGTCATGCGATTATTCAGGGGCAAGTTGCCGATGGCTATGCCCGTCAGCGGCGCAATAACAGTCAGCTGCACCGTCTGCCAGCCAACACTCCAATTCCCCGTGCGGACGCTAATATCAACCGTCCCCGTTTGCTGTGCCGTAACACGCCCATTTTGGTCAACCGTTGCCACATTCGTGTTCCACGAGTGCCATACTAACCCACCGGGCAGTGTTGCGTTAGAGGGAATCGGCGAGGTTGATAA
>WRAI01000009.1 GCA_009780275.1 Oscillospiraceae bacterium
CACAGCCATTTGTAATATGATGAACGATTCAGTGAAATCACATCACTAAGTGCAGAAATTGGGTAGTTTTTCTCGTTGTGCAGGCTCTGCACAGCTAAGTATTCAGATTCAAGGCGCACTAAACTTAACCCTTGTCTCGCCCCCTTTCGAGGGCGTCCAACTTTTTTAGCAGGTCAACCTCCATTTGAAGCCGCAAATTCTCTCGTTCTTTGAACTTTAATTGCGCATCAGACCCTTTGTGATCGGCCGCAAAAACTGGCTGTTTTGCAACACGCAGAAGGGTGCGAGAGCCAGCAGCGTTGTTTATTCTATTGTTGAAACGGCGAAGGAGAACGGGTTGAAACCGTTTGAATACCTTAAGCTCCTGTTTGAATCCGTGCCCAACACCTCCACCGGGACACTGGATAGGCTGCTGCCTTGGGGTGAGGCGGTTCCGGATGAGTGCAGGAGTCCGAAAAAAGATTGATATTTCACTATACCTTGCCTCAGCCGGTGGTTTTCGTTAACAATGCAAAGGGGTGTATAAAATGGAGCTGTTGACAAACACCATCAAAAATCTCGTGCTATGGTGTGTAGCACGAGATTTTTGATGAAATATGATGCAGGCAGAGGAGTTTTCAATGTCGCAATCATCCTTTTTAGATTAACCGCGCACGCCGAGAGGAGGCATTGCTCAGATACTTGAGCTATGCCTCTCATTTTCGCTCGCGTTAGACAATGTCGCGCCTTTTGATGTGCAAAAGTGTCTTCGCACCATATTTTTCGCAGCTTTTGCACTTCGAGATAACGCTCTGTCTTATCATTTTCGTGTTGTTTCTCATATTCTGTCCAATGATAGGAGCGCTCGAAACATTTAATCTTGCCCTTGCCTGCAATACAACTCACTTTAAGCGGGCAATCACGACAATCAGAAGCACGACTTTGATAGCGTTTCACACCACGCCCTTTTCTGAATGAGCTAAAACTTAACAAGCATCCAATCGGACAAATATAGGCATCCAGCGTATGATTATACTCAAACGCCTCACGCGGAAACATGCTTTCGAGTTCCTTGGCACTACTGGCTTTGCGTGGAATATATGTCTTAATCCCACGCTTGTACATTTCGGCGTGTACTTCCGGCACATCATATCCCGCATCGCCGCCAATGGCTGTTGTGGCAAGCCCAAATTTATCCACTTGGTAATTGATGCGTGCGGCGTGATGCTGATGATCAAGGGTATTGCCAGAAGTGACGAATACATCCGTTATGATGCCGCTGCCGCCATCTATCGTTTGATGGTTCAAATAATGAAATCCGGTTGGCTTGCCGGGACGGTTCATCAGACCGCAATCCGCGTCGGTTGTGCTTTGTGTTATTTCTTTTGTTTCGCCTGTCTTTGGTTGAGCTGATTCTTTTATCAGCCCATCGGCTAACGCCATTTCATCTAGTTTTTTCATATATTCCGATGGTTCGTGCTGCACGATGATTGTTTCGCGTTTATCATTTGCGGCATTTGCTCGAATATGAGTAGAGTCCGTCAATAAAACTTCACCCGTGACAAGCCCAACGTTTATGCGTTTTTTCACTATTTCATCGAAAATATCTTCAAATAATCGCGAGTTGTTGAATTTTCGGCGGCGTAATTGCGATAGCGTGGAATGGTTGGGCACCGGCTCGTCCAAATCAATGCCGAGAAACCATCGATACGCGATATTTACTTGTATCTCACTCATCAGCTTACGCTCAGACATCTCGCCGTACAAATAGCCGAGCAGCAGCGTTTTTACAATCACGACCGGGTCAATCGATGGGCGCCCAACTGCCGAATAGAGGTGCGACACCTTTTCGTAGATGAACTCAAAATCTATCGCAGCGGCAATATCGCGCAAGAAATGTTCTTGCGGCATCAGCATCTCTATCGTGCAGAAGTGCATTTTTATTTGTGTGTTTGTACGTTTCGCCATCATCGCAGCAACCTCAACTGAATGTTTGATGACTTTATTATAGCAAATTTCACGCGCAAATGATAGAGGTTTGTCAACAGCTCCAAAAAGTTACCCCTTACAACTGTTTTTAAGTGACACAACATCACGTTTATCCCACCACATTGCCTGTGCGGACCATGGCGATGACCATCATTTGGCACTGGAACTGCATCTGCGGTGAAAAAATATACACACCTAGCTGTGAGCTTGTGTTACTCATTATTCTTGGGTTTTGGTGATACAAGAAATATACTGAGCCTCTCGCCCAACTCGGTACTGCGTCTTGGAACGGCAAGTCAACCTGCGAAATTTCGCCGATTTCCGGCACTTCGCCGCCGAACAGGGTGACAAGCCGGCCCAGCAGCACCGCCGCGCTTTGGCGGTCGACCAGACCGTTCGGGTTGAATCGGACGCCCTCCCAGTTGACCGAGCTCTCGCCCAAAATGACGCCCAACCGCGCCAGGGCAAGCACATCGGGGTCGGCGCTGTCGTCAAACAAAATCTCGTGCAGGCTGCCCGGGTCGCGTGAAGCGACAAAGTCGGCGACCGTCATGCCGCTCTGTGCCTCGATAAACCGCGCCGCCAAATCGGCGATGTAAAGCCGCGGAATGCCCTCCCGCCAAACGCTGTTTTGCAACACGCGCTCGGAAATTAAGCCCATGTCGTAGGCTGTTTCGAGATATTCGCGTGCCCAGCTGTTGGGGTTGGAATCGTAATCCCAAAGAGTGCGGGTGGGCTGCGTTCCGCAGTCGCCATCGCAATCAGGCTCACCGCAGTCATCGCAGGGTTCGAGCGGCGCGGGGCAAATCGACGGATACTCGCCACAGTCATCGCACGGTATCAGTTCCAGCAAGTGAAAAAAGCCGCTGTCATCATTTGGGTCTATCACCTGCACGGGAGTAGTGATATTACGAGGCCAGGCATCACTGTCGTTGTCGCCCAACTGACGTTCAGCATTCCATCCCCACGCCCACACTGTGCCATCGTTACGCAACACTACCGTGTGTACTATACCAGTATTAATTGCTGTCACATTGCTAAGGCCTTGTACTTGCACAGGAGCATTCCGATTGGTCATTGTGCCGTCACCCAATTGCCCCTCACTATTCCAGCCCCAAGTCCATACCGTGCCATTATTACGCAATGCCACAGTATGATTATGTATACTTGCAATAGCTGTCACATTGCTAAGGCCTTGTACTTGCACAGGAGCATAGCTGCTGACATTAGTGCCATCTCCATCCCAATTTGCTCCCCACGCCCACACTGTGCCATCATTACGCAACGCTACCGTATGGAACGCACCAGCCGCAATAGCTGTCACATTGCTAAGGCCTTGCACTCGCGCAGGAGTAAAGCGGTCAACGGCCGTACCGTCACCCAACTGCCCACAGCAATTTTCTCCCCACGCCCACACTGTGCCATCATTACGTAACGCTACGGCATGGCCTCGACTGACATCAACAGCTACCATATTGCTAAGGCCTTGTACTCGCACGGGAACAGTGCTGCGGTCTTCCCAGACACCGCCGGTACCATTGCCCAACCGCCCCTCGTAATTTGAACCCCAAGCCCATACTGTACCATCATTACGCAATGCTATGGTAAAGTTTTTACCAGCCGCAATTGCCGTCACATTATTAAGATTTTGTACTTGCACAGGGCGAGTGCGTCGAAGCGTAGTGCCGTCGCCTAACTCTCCATCCCAATTTGCTCCCCACGCCCACACTGTGCCATCATTACGTAACGCCACCGTATGAGACGCATTGGCTGCAACAGCCGTCACTTCACTAAGATTTCGAACTTGCTGGGGAGCAGGTTCTCTACTTGAGACAGAGCCGCCGTTACCCAGCACGCCTTCCCTATTCGACCCCCAAGCCCACACTGTGCCATCATTGCGCAATGCTACTGTATGCAATTCTCCCGCCGCAATCATCGGCTCGGTAGTAAACGCCGCCGCAGCTAACTCTACCGTCGGCGTCACCGCAGCGGAAGCGGGCAAGAGTGCCAGCAGCATGACGCACAGGATTAGGCTAAAAGTTTTCTTAAACATGGTATGTATCCCTCCGATATTATTTGTGATATAAGTGCAAATTTCGTTAATAATAATTTTACCACAAGTCGCACGAAAAAGCAAGGTATGCCTTACCCTTCTTATGAAACCGGGCAGTTGCTTTTCTCGCTACGCTCAAAAACCGCGACCCGTTTTCCTGACGAACAAAACCACACCACACTCATTGGCGGCGGTGCGGTTTTGCCCGTCAGTCGGCGGGCAGGCATAACACACTAGACTTTGCAAGCAAAATCGTGTGCCAAAGTGGGCTTGCCGCCCCTTTGGAAACCCCGGCCACCGATGAATGTATGACCGTATAAAAGAAAAGAGCCCTGTCAACAAGGCTCTTGTGTGGGATGGCTATTCTGTTTTTAATGTTACACGCATTACATAATTCGCAAATACATGGTCGCCCAGTATATTGTCGGGGCAATCAAGAACGAGTTCTTCGATCAACCCGCCATTCAAGGGTCTAAATAAAACTGGGTCCAAAAATAAACTGGTGTCTCCTGAGCACAGTTTCAAATCAGCGACGCATCCATTGTCAAATTCGACGCTCCATACTTCGAGTGTACAATCCTGATCAATCCCTTCTTTGTCAAAGTCCACTTCCGACAAATCCAGCAATCGCTGCCAGCGAGTCACTGTATCTCTGTCGATTTGCAATTCTTCAAGCATAACCGCATCGCAGCCGGCTTCTAAGCATTTGTGATAATCCGCCATATATCCGTCCGCACCAAGCAATTCGCAGCAGGGCGAGCATGGCATGGATTCATCGTTTTGGAGTTGCATGTGCGAAATCATATTAGGTTTGAGCATATGTAAAGACGATTCGGAGTATGGGCTTGCAATGGGGAAACTTCGAGACTGTTCTTGATAATGTTTAATATTTTATTTATCAAAGGAGTCAATTATTATGACTAACAACACAGCTATCAAAAATCCGGCAAACCAAAACACCGCCAAAATCATCCCTTTTCCTGCACCAAAGCGACAACATGAACCGCAAGAAGAAAATATCATTCGGTTTAACGTTTTTATGGAGTGCTTTTACGCTGACTCATGAATGCTATTTAGCCACTCCTTTTGAAAGGGGAGAGGCCACATTGCGCAGATTACAAGAAGCTCAGCACGGAGAAGGGCCATTCGCGGGAATTTGGGTTACAGTTTTGGCGAAACATCATTTTCGAAAGGCGGAATTGGTTGTAAGCGTCAGCGAAAACATCAAGAACAGCCTTAAGCGTTTCGAGTTTGCGTGGAAAACACCGGCTTCGGCGAACAAAAAAGGGTGTAAATGCCGCAAGACGGCATTTACACCCTCAACATTGCTCACTTTTCGGATATGTCGTCCCAGGCAAACCACATCAACATACCACACGAACTCGCCCCTGTGCAGACGTCGATCTATTTGACGCTTACTTATGTATGACCACTTTCATATTTCGATAAAAAGGCGGTGAAAATCAATGGCTACTTTTTTCTGAACGCACATACTATGGATGAAAGGTAAATTCATCCTAATAGCTGTGGTGGAGTTTGACAATCCCGGCCAACTCATAGATACTAATGATACGAACACCTAATTGACTACACAAATTGATTCGAAAACGCAGCTTTTAAAGATGATGCTTTTGCCTTATCTTTATTAAGTTGCATTGTCCGTGACCGTGTTCATCGCGCTTAGGATATGCAAGGAAAGGGCACATCATGTATCAATCCAATATCCGGTCGCCGCAGCCGGGAGAGCGGCGCACCTATCTTGTTGAGGAAATTGCCGCAATCCTCGGCATTGGCAGAACAAGCGCGTACAAACTTGTGAGGGAGGGGGATTTTAAGACAGTTCGCATCGGCAACGCCATACGAATTTCAAAAAAGTCCTTTGACGAGTGGTTGGACAGCCAAAACACGTAAAGGAGAGAAATTATTATGGCATCTATTATCAAACGCAAAAGTAAATATTCCGTGGTCTATTATTATACAGACGAAAACGGAGATAAACAGCAGAAGTGGGAAACTTGGGGAACCCATAAGGAAGCCTTGCGGCGCAAGGCAGAGGTTGAAAACCAGCAGAACGAAGGGACTTTCATCCCGCCGCAGAACCAGACTGTGTCCGGCTTTCTATATGATTTCGTTTCCTTGTACGGAGAAGCTAATTGGAGTATGTCTACCTACGATGGCAACGTCGGGCTGATTAGCAACTACATCAATCCGATAATCGGCGACACACCGGTTCAGGATGCGACCCCAGATTCATTGACGCTTATTACAAGCAGTTGAAAAAGACTGAGCCGGTTAAAAGTCGGAATCGCAAGCCCAAGAATGAATACCTTACCGACACAACGATCGCGCTGGTTCATAAGCTGCTTAAGTGCGCTTTTAAACAGGCGGTTCGTTGGGAAATGATCGCAAGAAATCCTTTTGAGAATGTCACCATAAAAAAGGTAGCCTATAAAAAGCGTGACATATGGGATGCGGATATGATTCGGAAGGCTTTGGATCAATGCAGAGACAGCAAACTGTACATAGCGCTGAATTTGGCCTTCGCCTGTTCCATGCGGGAGGGCGAGATTTTAGGACTGGCTTGGGATAACGTACATATCTCCGATGAAAACATCATTGCGGATGATGCGTATGTTTACATCGATAAGGAACTGCTGCGCTGCTCAAAACGCTCCCTTGAGGTTTTAGACAAACGGGATGTCATACACATCTTTTCACCGATGATGGGCAACACCAGCACCCGCGTTGTACTCAAGAAACCCAAAACCGAATCAAGCATCCGCAAAGTGTGGCTGCCAAAGACAGTTGCCCACATCCTACGGCAATGGAAAGATGCGCAGGACGAACTCAAAGATTTTCTTAGAGATGAGTATCAGGATTACAATCTGGTCATCGCTTTGCCTAACGGCCGCCCGTGCGAGGGAAGAATTCTGCTGAAAGAGTTTGAAAAGCTGCGTGAGCAAGCTGGGTTGCCAAATGTGGTGTTTCACTCCCTACGACATTCCAGCACGACTTATAAGCTGAAACTCAATCACGGTGACCTGAAAGCTACCCAAGGCGACACCGGCCACGCGGAAATCGACATGATCGCCAAAGTGTACGCACATATTCTTGATGAGGATAGGAAGGTGAACGCGCAGAAGTTTGAAGCGGCGTTTTACTCTAACCCTGATTTAAGGGATGTGCGCCCACCTGAACAGGAAAAGTCTACGGTAGATTTAGCGGCTATGTTTGAGCAGTTAAAGAGCTCACCGGAAATGATTGAAATGCTTGCTAAGATGTTGGAGTCGAACTCAAAATGAGTACTATACCATGTAGTCCCATTAGCAAAGTGGTTCGTTTTATTAGCAAAATACCCTTAAAGCGTTCGACTCTAATTAGCAAACATGCAACGAGATTGTATAATATTTCATTCGCGCATTTGCTGCCATCAAACTCTGGTGGAAAGAAAGCAACAACACCGCAACCACTGCGGCTACGGCGTTTGCATGGCACCCCCGGCAGGGATCGAACCTGCATTCCGCCCTTAGGAGGGGCGTACACTATCCATTGTGTTACGGAGGCTTATTCACTTTTTATGCGGAATTTATGGGCTTTTAGAATCGAACGGTCTTGTCCTTAGGAGGGGCTTGTACTATCCCTTGTACGATGAGGGCCAATGAGCAAAAAGTGAAACGTAGATTGGGTTCTTAGGAGGATCTCGTTATATCCATTTAACTACGGGGGTACATATGATTTTAGTATATATTATCAGATGCAGAAAATCAATAGTGCAAATTATTATCTGCCTTGGAACAGTACCGAGTTATTTAAAATTTGCGTGCTGTATAAAAACAATACATCAGATTCGGGCGTAAACGTAAAGACATCATCCAACACTCGACCATGAATCAGACGGAGGTCAATGAGTACGACTTGGTCATATCCCTCACTCAGTGCAAGAAGGGGTGCAATACTGGAACCAAATGAGTCGCGGAAAACATATAAATTGCGCCCGGTTTGATGCCCCGTTTCCAGCCAAATGAGCGGCTGTGGGCCGCGCAGGAAGATGTTGAACGGGTCAACGCTATGAAAGCCGCGCTCGTCATGAACAGGGCCTTGCTGAATGCCTTGCGGTGTCCAGTAATACGCCGTGACGCCGGGAATATCATGAATGCGCATTATATCAGGGCGCATGGGCAGAGCCAGTTGTCCGTAGTATGCGCCGCGCCATTCGCCGACAGTCTGAATATCAGTTTGTTGAGGCATGGGAAAGTCCATGGCTTGCGACAAAGCGGCAACAACATCCCATAGCCGTGTTTGATCCCAGTGCAGGTCGGTATAATAAAAATCGCCAATAGTCAGTGCAGCGGTGATGTCAATCATTTCAACGTCGGGCAGCTCCTCTTGAATAATCGCCATGCCGCGAATAGGATCAAGCTCCAGTTGATGGTGAGGTGTGTAGAAGCTCTTGCCGGGGATGACGGAAAAATACAAGTTTAATCCGTCCATCAACTCAAACAAACTGCCGATTTGTGCAGCACTTCGGCGATACTGCGCTTCGTCAAGCTGTTCGAGGCTGCCGATGCCTGCCTCGCGGGTGAAGAAGAGACCGTCTTTGCTTGCTTGGCGGAAGATGTGAAACATAGTCATAGCACGTACTGAGCGCAATTGCTCACGGAAAACAAAATTATCGGTTACATAGCTGTCAAAGCCGCCGACATTGTGGTCGTTGCCGACCATGAATTCGCCGCTGAAGAGGGTATTTAGCGTAAAATTGGGCGATTGGGCGGGGCGGCGGCGTTCGCTGTCGATGAACTCGGGCGGGGTAATGACGAAATTTAGCATGGTAAAACTGCCGATGACGATGAAAAAGACAGCCAGCGTGATGATTTCACGTAATTTTATTTTTGCTGTGCTCATGAGTCCAAACCTCTTAGAATTTCTTAAAAACGGCGCGTAAAGCGGCGGGATTAGTTGAATGTTTGCCTAAAAACGTACATAGAGTAGCGGGTCGAACGTTGTGTCAACCAGAAACGCCGTTGAGACGATTAAACAGAGCGCTACGGCGACCGGCTCTAACCACCGTACATAGCGTGTCATAAACAGGCGCCGCGGCAGCTCAGTTGAGCCGATGGCTGCCAGTGCCAGCAAAACGGCATAGCTGCGCAGATAAAACAGTGACAATGGTCCGGCCAGACTTTGGGCTTCAAAAACATTGTTGGCGCGGAAAATCATAAAGCTGATTAAAACGATGATCAGTGTATAGATGTGCCGGAAGATGGCCGAGCGGTTTGCTAAGAAATTGCCCAGCAGTTTCTTCTCGACGAGGAGGACGACAACAAAGAAGAGTCCCCAAAGGATGAAATTCCAAGCTGCGCCCTGCAAGAAGCCGATGAGAGACCAAACAACGAGGATGTTGAGCCATTGGCGCTTGCGATTACCGCCCATGGGGATGTAGATGTAGTCGCGCAGCCATAATCCGAGCGAGATGTGCCAGCGCCGCCAAAAATCGGTGATGCTTTGGGCAGTAAGGGGGTAGTTAAAGTTTTCGGTAATGCGGAAGCCGAAGATACGTCCCAGGGCAATAGCCATATCGCTGTAGCCCGAGAACTGGAAATAGATTTGAAATGTAAAGGACGCCGAGCGCAGTACGATGGCGAGGACGCTTGCCTCGGCGCCCAAAGCCGTCGTCAAATTGGCCATTGCGCCGCCAATCAGAATGGATTTACCAAGACCAACGGTGAAACGCCGTATGCCCTCGTAAAAATCATTGAATGTACTTTTACGTTGGGTCAGTGCCGGTATGATGTCGGCGTAGCGCACGATGGGGCCCGCCATAACTTGCGGGAACAGCATGACATAGGTCGCCAATGTCAGCGGATTCTTTTGCACTTGGACGGTGCCGCGATAGAGGTCAATATTGTAGCTCAGCAACTGGAAGGTATAAAAGCTGATGCCGAGCGGTACAATCAACCATGTCAGTTCAGAAATGCCGAGGCCTGTAATGGCGTTGAAATTTTCGATAAAGAAGTTGGTATACTTAAAAAACATCAGCCCGGCCAGACCGACGACAATGCTCAAAATCAAAGTGACACGCGCTTTAAGTGTGCCATGCCATTTGTGGATAAACAACCCGAAGAGCCAGGCCAAAAAGACTTGACCCAAAATCAGAAATAGAAATTTCGGTCCGCCCCAAGCATAGAAAACCATGCTGGCAATTAGCAATACCATATTGCGCAACGGGATCTTGTTGGGCGTTATAAAATAGATGATGAGTAGGGCAGGCAAGAAGTAGTATAGGAACTCAATGCTGGCGAACATCATAAGGCGATCTCCTTGGTGAACGACGGTCGTTAAGCGTATGAAAGCGATGGCGGAAAACATTTGTCTTCACTAAAAAAATAGAGGGGGATTTTTATTTTTGCGTACGGTGTAAAGAAAAATGTCTAGCCGTGCTATATCACAGTGCTACAATGGGGCAAGGGCGGCAGATAAGTTGCCGCCCTTGTAAGGTGTTTAGTATTCTCTATTCGTTATCGTTGTCAATCACATCAATGCCGCCGTTATTGGCGTCGAAAACATAGTCACTATCGCCGTCAATCTCCATGCCACCAATGTCTTCCATGCCGCCGCCGAAACCAAAGCCGCCGTCAGGATCTTCATCCCACCAGACTTCGCCGTCCCATTCAAAGAAGACGTTGGCAGTCACATTGACGCCGAGTGTTTCATTAAATGCCGCGGCAAGGGCATCGCGTTGGCCGGCCTTTCCGGAAGCCAAGAGGACATAGTTGCCGGCCTGCATGACCATTGACCAGTCGGGAGAAACACAAATCCATTTGCGCGGATCAAACCCGCTTGCCAGCGCGCCGGCAAGACGAGCGGCATCGGCAGCATTTTCCGTTTCGAATAAGAAGGCTTCTTGGGGGAGTGTTGCAATCATGGACAATGCGTGTGAAACATTGACAACATCATTCTCAAACTGCGTCATGGTAATGCCGAGTTGATTTTCAACATACACCGGAATCTCGTCTTCGCCAATCCATTCATTGGGAAAAGATTCCATCATGCTGGGGAACAACATGTCAAAATCGTCGAGGTTGGCGTTGGCTTCTTCAATGATGGCAGTCAGCATAGCGCCGGTGTTGGCAAAGTTGTGGTCAACATCAACATTATTGCCTGCGCCACCGCTGTCACCATTACAGGCCGCCAGTATGGCCAACATGAATACTAAGCAAAGTGAAAGTGTCAGAATTTTTTTCATGTACAGAAATCTCCTTAATATTTGATATATGTTTTGCACATTGTAAGGCTCATTATACACGAAATGTCAAGCAATTGTCAATAGGTGGCTTGTAAACAATCTGTAAATCCCGATTTTATATTATGAACAAGAATGATATGTGCTGTTTACAACAGCCTGTTATCGCTTAGCTTCCTGTACATATCTTGGCCATAGACAAGGTCATCGGCGTTGTCAATTTCAAAGCAGGCGCGGCCGCCGATTTCCAAAGGCAAAACATTGGTTGCATGGCTAATTTCGTTGAAAGCGTTTTCGGCGTATACGCTTGTGTTGCCGGCAAGGCAAAACCGTTCAATTTCTTGCAGCCACAGCAGCCAATCGGCTTTGCATAGTTTGTACATTGGCTGAGCATAGCGCGACTGTGCGCAAAATTCATGTACGCCGACGCGGCGAACGCGGCCGTCTTGTACGACGGCTTTGAAATCTTTTTTCGGCAGGGGCAATGTTGTGTCTGTGACCATGATGCTGTTTGGTGAATCTAACGCGTTGTGCAATACGCTGCGCTCAAAGACCAAATCGCCGTGTAGCAGCAAAATGTCATCTTGCAGCATGTCTTTGGCCAGATAGATCGAATAGATATAGTTGGTTTGCTCAAACTTGTCATTGTGGACAAACGTGATGTTCAGGTCGGAGTAGCGTGCCGCAATGTGGGCTTGCAACTTTTCGGCAAACGCGCCGGTCGTGATGCAGATATCGGTCAGTCCCGTCTCAATGAGCAGTTTGAGCTGTGCATCAAGTATCGTTGCGTCATTGGCGACCTCAACGAGACACTTGCAAGTAAATTCGGTTAAGCTGCCCATGCGTACACCGCGGCCGGAGTTTAAGATAAGTGCTTTCATGCCTGCTTCCTGCTTTCCAGCTGCTGAATAATATACTTACCGCCCGCCTCGCCGTTGCGGCCGGGATGGTAAAGGTATTTTTCCTTGGCTTGTACGATCTGCTCTTTGTAGCCGCCTTGGTTTGACAGCAGTTGTGTGACGGTTTGGTTGAGGTTATCCGTGTCATCGGGGTCAACCGATACGCCGACCATGTCGCGCAGAACGATGTCTACGACTTCGATCTCAGGGCCGAATTGCTCATAGTTAGGATTCATGACCTTCATCGGCGTGTTGATGAAAACACAGGGACGTAGTGTGCAGTAGGCAAATTCAAACGCGATATTGGACCAATCGGTGATGAGCAGGTCAGCGGTAAAGACCGAGGTGTTGTCGGCAAAATCCAAGACGAAAGTAATGTCGCCGTTGTTGGCGTATCGCTCTTGCAGGGCGTTCATGCGTGAGGGAAAGAGGCGGATATATTGTGGGTGGGGACGGATGATAATCTCATAGCCCTGATCGATCAGCGATGACAGCATGGGATCAATGCACAAGTCGAGCAAGTTGTCTTGCTGCCATGACGGGGCGATGAGGATCTTGGGGCGACTGTCGTCTGCAAGCTTTTCATTGCGCGTTTGCGGTAAAGTTTGATATGATTCTGCCAGTTGGTCATATAAGCCGTAGCCGGCCTTGACCAGCTTCTTGCGCGGCAAATCGGCCAACGCTTCGCGGCGGCGCACTTCGTTGTTTTGATGTTGGCCGACGCAGAGTATCGTGTTAAAATGATCGCAGGCGGCTTCTTTCATAGTGACGTGCAGACTTGCCATGCTGTGCGGAATGAAGATATACTCAATGTCGTCACGCACGATGGAGCGCTTCATGTGGAAGGTTTGCAGGTCGGGTACAGTGGTGACCATAATATCGGTATTCAGGCGCAGCATAAGCCCGATGGTTTTGCGTTGGCCGGCATAGTAGGGGATAATGCGGTCGTTGTCGTGCTTGAACACGCCGTCGTCTGGGTCATTGGTCAAGTAGTGGATGGTCGCGTCGCTGTGCGCCAAAATATAGTCGATGATATTTTTATAATACCTATACTGCCCGCCGCTGAGGGCGTAAAAGACAAGCTGTTTTTTCGCTGCGGCAAATCGTGCTGCGTCAGCTTTTTCACGGGATTTGAGCCCTTTGTTGCGCACGCGCTCTTGACGCAGTTGCTCGGGCGTCTTGCGTGTAGCCTGGATGTGGGCGATGGCGTCACCGGCCAGCTTTTTGGGCGGCAGAAGTGCATTCAGCAAATAGACCACGCCAATGGCAGTGAGGTTGCCGATCGTCCAGTACAGCCCGACACCCACTGGCAGAACAGCGGCGAAATAGACAGATAGGCAGACGGTAAAGATAATCAAACCGTAGTTGGTGCGGCGGCTTTGACTGATGGCGCCGGGGCTGATAGCATTTTGTACCAGTGAGAAAATCAGCGCGGCAAGCCCCGACAGCAGAATGATAATCAATTCAATCGAGGGTTGTGCCAGTGACGGTGTCGCACCTAAATTGAGGCCAAGAAAGTGCAGATTCGTGCCCTGTATTTGAGCAAACACCTCATAGCCATTGGGATATGCCGACAATGCTTCACGGAAAGCCGGCCAATTTTCGGGGTGTTGGAAAGCTTCGAGAACATTCAATTGCGCTGCGAATCCGCCTGAAGAGCCATCCATACCGCGCACGGTGGTCACCAGGGTATCAATGATTTGGCTGTCCAGGCGCAACATGTGTTGCAATGGGTGGTACATAACTTGCAGCATGCCCATAATCAAAAACAACTGCACAAGCAGCGGCAACAGCCCGACCAGCGGGCTGTATTTTTCACGCTTGAACAAGTCGTATTGCGCTTCGTGCAGCGCGTCGCCGGTATAGCGCTGTTTCAAGATATACAGCTCGGGTTGCAGGCGAAGCAGGCGAATGGAGTTTTTGTGCGCGACAAGCATGATGGGAAACAGAACAGCCTTGACAATGACGGCAAACGCCAAAATCGCCAGTCCGTAACTGTCGAACAGGCGATAGGGGATGTATATGATAAATCCTAAGGGTGTGCCTAAAACCGTGTTAATCATTCGTCGTCAAGCATGTCAACGGCGTCTTCTTGAACATCATTTTGCGGTGTGTTGCCCGCGTTTTTGTCGCGGGAGAACAGGCCGCGAATCTTACGGCGAAAGGCAAACAAAAGGCCGCCGCCCACGGCGACGATGGCGATAATTACTTGCAGCAACATGCCGCCAAATCCCGGGTCCAGATACATAATGTTTTCATCCTTTGTGTGAGAATATTTATTTAGATGTCAGAGGCACATTCGGTGACCGCGCCCCATGTTACGGCAACAACGCGTAATTTTCGCCAACAAACCGATTGACAAGCTCGCGGGTGATGTTTCGCGGTTCGAGGGGGGCGTCCAAGCCGCCATATGCAGGGGGGATTCGTACGGCACTGAACGTGGAGTGGATTAGCGTTAAGATTTGCTCCATCGGGTAGCCTTGTTCGACCAAATGTCCCTGAGTTCCCGGGAGGTGAAACCCGTGGTCGGATTGCAGCACGATGACGGCGTTTGGATTTTCGCTCAGCACCAGGTCGATGTGATACAGCATTTGTTCGGTGGCGTACTCAAATGCCGGCGGGTATAGGTAGTATCTGGAACTGCCGCCGGTCAAAGGATTATCAAGCAAGTGTGTGTACATAAACTCCCGCCAAAGAAAATGCGCTTCGGGCACGAAATTTTCATCACGGGTTTGCACCAATATACGTTCCGGTTCAGGATCGAAACGGAGGGGTGTTGCCAATGTTAAAAGCCGCGCCAAATCGCCGTCGGGAAAGCGGCGCCAAAGCGGCAGGGTGTAGCGGTGTTCGACGCTTAGATGATCAAGATTAGACGGTATGCGATCGCGCACATTGCCGATGATTTCAATATCATACCTGGCGGCGATAAGCGCGGCAAACAGTTCGTAGTTGGGAATAAGATTGTCGACATAAGTCAGCCCGACTTGCGTCAACGCATCTGACAAGGCTTGTGTTTTGGACGCGCGCAATTCGTTTTCGTGTTTGGCTAAGAGTTCACCCCAAAAGCTGTCGTAAAATGCCGGAGAGAGCAGAGCCGGCAACGCCGCATACGTGAAACCCGCGTTGAGGGAGGCGTTGGGATAAATCAAAAAGCCGCGTTCAGCAAGGGCGTCGCGCAAGGCTTGCTGGTCTTCGCCCCAAAAATCTTCCACCGTTTCGAGGCTCATCATGCCGTCCATATGAAACCAATAGATGTCGGGGCGAGATATGTCACGGTCGACATTGAAGCCTTGTTTGATATAAAACAGTGTTTCATTTTCAACATTGGCGCGGGCGCGGGCGAGTATGATTTGTTGGTTGACGCCGGGGAACAGATTGAACAAAAATAATGCGATAACGGCAAAAGTAAATGCGTCGAAGGCGGGACGGATTTTTTCGAAGGGCGGCTTGAACTTGCGGAGCAGCAACACTGCGGCGGCGAAGCCGATGAACAGCAAAGTTATGAGTGTGATGCGACGGCCGAATATCCGGCCGATGCGCGAAGAGAAGCGAAAAACAGGCTCAAAAAGCCAAAAAGCTACCCAAAATCCAAGGGTGACCAGCAGCGCGGCTTGCCGGCTTTTGAGGAACAATTGCAAGAATATAAAGAAGAGCAGACTTGCGACGGCAAAAAACGCAGCGACAATCAGCACATGAGTGAAAAAAAGGAAGCTGTCGGCGTGGTTGCGGTTGTACAGACGAAACAACAAAATGCTTGGCAGCAACGCTACTGCAATATAATACAAAATGCAGTCAAAGTGGAATTTTTTCTCGGACATGGGAAATGCGCTCCTTGTTGAAATGTTATTTAACGACCTAGTATAGCACATTGTGTCAGAAAACGCAAGGGCAAAGATGTACTTGTTATTTTTTAGCCGGTGTGATATACTGAATGCAGTACATTAGTTTCGAAAGTGATTTTGCGGGGAGACAGTATACATGATAGACATACAATCATATCAAGAGTATTTGCGCGACAACGGGTACGGCAAAGGAACCGAGGAGCACAAACGGCGCATTGGCCGAGCAGCTCAATGCCATCATAGCTGAAAATGATGGCAGCGTGACGATGGGTGATTTGGCGCGGCTTTTTCCGATGATGCCGCATCGAGCGGCAGGGTGGTTTAACAAAACGGCGCACAAGTTTTTCTTTGAATTGACCGATTTTCTTCAGCTTGATGCGGGTAATTTTGAAACTGATGCGTTGATTGCACCTGTTAAGGCGTACAGTACGCAGTTTTTTCAAGACCGTGCAGCAGATGTGGCGCGCTTTACTTGCGAAGCCATGTATCCCATCCCTGCCGATGTTAAAATCGATTCGATGTGGCTGGGCGGTTTGACCAATGAGCAGTTTGTTCAGGCATTTAGCGATTTGCAAGGTATTTTAATCGGGGCCTATTTCGATATCGAACAGGATGCTTTTGCCTGGGGTTTCCCGAGCGCGTTTGATAAAGAGCAGCTTGCGGCGCGCGTCAGCGATGTGCTCGTTTCGCTCGGCGTTGCCTCGACGCTTGACAATCATGTCTTGATCGTTGAGGGACGGTACTTTAACCCTATGATCAAAAATCGAAAGAAAATTCCGTTGGTCATTGCCGGGTTGGAGAGTTTGGGCTTGGCGTTCGAAGGATATAGCGCTAAATCGGAAACATTTCGCGTGTCCTATCCGGACAACCCGTATGTGATGGATGTGCTAAAAACTTACGGCCGACGGTATGAACAACATTTTTGCCGGCGGTGCGCCGGATGTGAGCGCAAGGAGGGCGCTTGCCCGCGGCAAAGCATGTTGCGCAGCCATTTGTTTTCCTACCGCCATTTTGAGGATGCAGCGACACAGGCATACGAAACGGAATTTCTCATCGAAGCCGACACGCTGGGTGACGAAGCGCGTGATATCGTCTTATGGCTGCGTGAAAATGCATCCAGCTATGGGCTTCAGCTCAATCCGCATCGAATCTCTTGCGGCCAATTGATTTCGTTTAAGGATATCAAATCAAAGAAATGTTGTGACCGAGATAAATGCGTTTTATTTGGCAATAAAAACGACGAGTACAGCGACAAACATGTGGCACTGACAGTCAAGCTCAACAAAGTATTTGATGCCGAGCCCCAAAAAGTCAAAGCGTTGGTCAAGCGTTTCCCGCAGGCGTTTGCCTCATTTGACGATCCCGATTCAACCGAAACTTGTTGTCACAACAGAGAGTGCGGTGGACGGTTATATTATAAGATTGACGGCAAACAGCGGTATCGTTGCGGACGTTCTTTCGTATTCAAAAACCCGACGCTTGACGATGTCAAAGCTGTGTTGGCGTTGACTGTCCTTGAGCGTAATTTGCCCGAAATTAAGCCGAAAATTGAAGATATCATTCAAGAGAAATTGAGTATTAAGCAACAGCAGCAGGTGTTGGGCCTTGTCACGTATACGCAGACGCTGAAACGGTCGTTGAGCAGCGCGGGGCGCAATCGTTGGTCGGCGCAATATAAGGGTAAGCGTTTGTTTACCATGAGTGTGCGAAACGGCGAATGGTTTTTGCGTCCCGAGATTAAGTTCGATGACGCGTTTTTCGCCTATATCGAGCGCGAGGGATTGCAGTCGGCGCTTTGGGACAACATGTGCCGCTGTTACGGCTGCGACTGCGGCAGAGAAAACTGCAGCAACATGGTGACGCTCACCGTGCTCGGCAAAGTGCTTGACAATGTCTGCAACAATAAGATCATTTTCCACAACCCCGGCGCCGAAGCGCTGGCGTTCTTTAAAGCTGTGATGTTCTATCGGATGGAGACATTGCGAACGGGCGATGAAAAATGGATATGGTGGGAAAATTCAGAGAGCAACAGCAAGAAATAGCCGGTGCAAACGACCTCCCTTGACATTTTTCAACGTAAGGGCTATAATAATGGCTTAGTCGGCTGTCATGCCGCAAAAAATGATTATGGGAGGAAACAATGATGAAACGCAAAATTTTGGCTTTGGCGCTGGCCGCCGCAATGCTGGCCGCTTTGCTCGCAGGCTGCGCAGGGGGAACGGCAGTCAACACGCGGGAAGAGGTGACCATTGGTATTTTGGCGCCGAAGACGGGCGATGCCTCGCAGTTTGGCGTAGCGGTGTATCAGGGCCTTACCCTTTACATCGAGCAGTTCAACGCGCAAGACAACGGTCTGCAAATCCACACAAGGCTTTTCGATGAAGAAGGACTTCCTGAGCGTGCCGTTATCGGATACAACAGCTTGGTCGACTTTGGCGTGACCGCCATTATCGGAAGCGTGACCAGCGGCCCGACGATGGCCGTGGTACCGCGCGCGTTTGAAGACGGTATGCCTATGATTACCGCAACGGCGACACACGCAAACGTAACGGTCAATGCCGAAGACGGAAGCGTGTTTACCAATATGTTCCGCGCTTGCTTCATTGATCCGTACCAGGGTGAGAAGATGGCCCTGTTTGCTGTCGAAGAATTGGGGGCGACAACAGCAGCTATCTTGTACAGCCATGAGATTGATTATTCTGTCGGGTTGAAAAACGCGTTTGTCCAAAAGGCCGGGGAGCTCGGCTTGGAAATCGTAGCCGAAGAGCGCTTTGCCGACCAAGCCGTTGATTTCAGAGCGCAGCTGACCAACATCGCGCAAGCCAGTCCCGATGTGCTGTTTGTGCCGGCGTATTATCGCCATGTCGGCTTGATAGGGCCGCAGAGCGCCGAAGTTGGGCTTGACGACACCACTTTCCTGGGTGCTGACGGTTGGGCGACCATTGGTGACTTTATGGGGGACACAAGCAGCATCGAAGGCGCGTATTTCCTGACCGGATTCTCGCCCGACGCGGAAGACGCGATGGTGCAGCAGTTTATCGCCGACTATACCCAACGTTGGGGCGAAGCGCCCAATATGTTCGCCGCACAGGCCTTTGATGCCGCGATGATTTTAATTGCTGCGATTCAACGTACATTGGCCGCCGATACCGACATCGTGCCCGGCAGCGACGAGTTCAAAGCCGCGCTGATTGCGCAAATGGCTGTCACTGACCTGACCGGTGTAACGGGTCATGTTACTTTTGATGCATACAACAACCCGCAAAAAACGGCCGTTATCTTGAATATGGTTGATGGTAAAGAGACGTTCTGGGGTTACTTCTAAGGATTTAGCAAAACACTAGGGGAAGAAAATTTTTTCTTCCCCTAGTGTTAAATCTATGTCTATGAACACGAGGTACATACATGGTATTTGTTTCTCAACTGATTAATGGGCTGCAATTGGGCTCAATTTATGCATTGGTTGCCCTGGGCTACACCATGGTATATGGTATTATTAAGCTGCTCAACTTCGCCCACGGCGATGTCATTATGGTGGGCGGTTACATTGCGCTGAACGCGCTGTCTTTTGGGTGGCATCCCGTCGTCGCGGCGTTAGCGACAGTACTGGGTTGCATGATTTTAGCCGTTGTCATGGAAAAACTGGCCTATCGGCCCATTCGCTTCGCGCCGCGGCTGTCTTTGCTGATTACCGCCATTGGCCTGTCGATTCTTTTGCAGAACTTGGCGCAACTTATCTTTAGCGCAAGTCCTCAATTCTTCCCCACAAGAGACCTTTTTCCCTTTATAACGGATGATACGACGTCGCTGCAAATTGGCGAGCTGCAAATCGGCTATGTGCCGCTGATTACCATTTTGGTTTCGCTTGTGTCAATGGTGGCGCTGACCATTTTAGTGCAGAAGACAAAGCTGGGCAAAGCCATGCGCGCCGTGAGCGAAGATACCGGTGCGGCGCAACTGATGGGCATTAATGTAAACACGATCATCACCTTCACCTTCGCGATAGGCGCGGCGTTGGCGGGCATCGGCGCGCTGCTTTACGGTGCGGGCTACCCGCGGATAGAGCCGACACTTGGTGTTATGCTGGGATTAAAAGCTTTTGTTGCGGCGGTTGTGGGCGGCATCGGCTCAATCCCTGGTGCAATGATTGGCGGCTTTGCAATTGGATTGCTGGAAGTTTTAGTCAAAAGCATTGGTTGGTCGGGCTGGGTCGACGGCGCAGTTTTCTTAATTTTGATTATTGTGTTGCTCGTAAAGCCATCCGGCATTATGGGCCGCAATCTGATGGAAAAGGTATAAGCCATGAATAAAGCAAATAAAGTGAAAATCCCCATGCCCGCGCGGTATGGAATCAATACGCTGTTGCTGCTCGCTTTTCTGTTGGTCGGCAACATTCTCACCGGTGGAAATATGCTCACCGGTGTGCAGAATTCACTGCTGATTCAAGTCGGCATCTTTATTATTTTGGCCGTTTCGCTAAACGTAGCCACCGGGTATTTGGGCCAGCTGCCGCTGGGTCATGCCGGATTTATGGCTGTCGGCGCATACACAGCCGGCATCTTTTGGCGGTCGGGCATTTTGCCACAAGGTCTTGCTACGCCGGTCGGCATTATTTTGGCCGGCTTGGTGGCCGCCGCATTCGGTGTTGTCATTGGCATCCCCGCACTGCGTTTGCGAGGCGATTATCTTGCCATCATCACACTGGGGTTTGGTGAAATTATCCGCGTTGTCATCAACAACTTAGAAATTACCGGCGGTGCGATGGGACTGCATGGCATACCACGCAATATATCGACATTTTTTGTCGTCTACGTCTGCGTCATCGCATCTTGTGCCGTCATTCACCTGATGATGAAAAGCCGGCACGGGCGGGCTATTTTATCCATTCGTGAAAACGAAATTGCATCCGAAAGCTGCGGCATCAATACCACGTATTACAAAGTCATGGCCTTTGCCGTTTCGGCGTTTTTCGGCGGTGTCGCCGGTGCGCTTTTCGTAGGAGACTTGGGGATGTTGATGCCGGGACAGTTTGGGTTTATGACCAGCATCAACATTTTGATGATTGTCGTATTGGGTGGAATGGGCTCGATGGCCGGCTCTGTCGTTGCGGCGGCGGTGTTGACCAGTCTGCCCATTATGATGCAATTTCTCGACCAGTATCGCATGGTCATTTATGCGCTGATGTTGGTGCTTGTCATGATTTTTAAGCCATCGGGATTGTTGGGGTCGTATGACTTCTCACTGTCGAGGTTGTTAGAGAAAGCCATCAATCGCCTCAGAAGAGGAAAGCCGGAAAAGGAGGGTGAGCGCAATGATTAAACATAACCCTGCGCTGCCGTTTCTGCCGGAGCGCGACAAAGAGCGCCGCCCTGTCTTGGAATGCGTCAATCTCGGCATTGATTTTGGCGGACTAACTGCCGTCAAAGATTTCAACATCACCATCGGAGCGACTGAGATTTGCGGTCTTATCGGTCCAAACGGTGCGGGAAAGACCACGATCTTTAATTTGTTGACAAAGGTGTACCGTCCGACGCGTGGTTCAGTGATCCTCAACGGCAAAGACACCAAAAACATGAACACCATGCAGGCAAACAAAGCCGGACTTGCCAGAACATTTCAAAACATCCGGCTCTTCAAAGAGCTGACCGTGATGGAAAACGTGCTGGTCGGCTTACACAATGAGATGGATTACCGCCTGAGCGGCGCGTTGCTGCGATTGCCACGCTATTGGAGAGCTGAGCGTATTGCCCGGGAAAGAACGCTGGAGCTGCTGTCCATTTTTGGTATGCAGGATATGGCCGAGCACAAAGCCGGTAGTTTGCCCTACGGGTCACAGCGCCGCTTGGAAATTGTGAGAGCACTGGCGACAAATCCCGCAGTGCTGCTGTTAGACGAACCTGCCGCCGGCATGAATCCCGCCGAAACAGAAGATCTTATGCGAACCATCAAAAAAATACACGAAACATTCCAAATCGCGATTTTCTTGATTGAGCATGATATGCACTTGGTCATGGGTGTTTGCGAGGGCGTTGCCGTACTCAATTACGGGCAGCTGATTGCCAAAGGCACGCCGGCCGAAGTGCAAAAAGATCCCAAGGTTATTGAGGCGTACTTGGGCTCGGGAGGAGGCGAAGCGCATGCTTAAAGTCACCAATATGAATGTATATTACGGTAATATCTACGCCGTCAAAGACGTGAGTTTTGAAGTCGGCGAGGGTGAAATCGTCACTCTTATCGGTGCAAACGGTGCCGGAAAGAGCACCATTTTGCAGACCGTTTCCGGCCTGCTTAGAAGCAAGACAGGCTCAATTGAGTTCAACGGTCTCGAAATCGGCAATGCGCCGCCGCATACGCTTGTCAAACAAGGGTTGGCGCAAGTGCCCGAGGGGCGGCGTGTTTTTCTGCAAATGAGTGTGCAAGAAAATTTAGAGATGGGACACTACACGCAAGCCGGCAACACATTGCATAAGAGAATTGAGCAAGTCTATGAACGTTTCCCTCGTTTACAGGAGCGGCGGAAACAAATTGCGGGTACACTTTCAGGCGGCGAACAGCAAATGCTGGCGATGGGCAGGGCTCTGATGTCGCGTCCTAAGCTGTTAATGCTTGACGAGCCGTCGATGGGTCTCGCGCCTCTTTTGGTCGAACAAATTTTTGGCATTATACGCGAGTTGAACAATGCCGGCGTAACCATCCTGCTGGTCGAACAAAATGCCCATATGGCGCTAAATGTTGCCGACAGAGGCTATGTGCTGGAAACAGGTAAAATCGTTCTGGCTGATAATGCAAAAAGCCTGCTCGAAAACGATGCAGTGCGCAAAGCCTATTTAGGCGCATAACCAAACAGACAGAAAAACTGCCGGAACCATTGCGGTTCCGGCAGTTTTATGTGTTTTAATCAAACCGTAAAAAGTCAACACTCTCAAAGCTCGTCAGCGAGAAAGAGGCAATGTGGCTGCCGGTCAGAACATAGAGGTAGTCGCCGATATACAGCCCTCTCATTTGACCCCACCAGCGTTGCCAGCCCCATTCATCGTATTCATTGTCAAATTCGATGATACCTCGCTGGAAGAAGCCGTACACATCGTCGTAGCCGTAAACAAGGTATGCGTTCTCCGATGGGAATGCAATAATGTTTCTGTCCACATCAATAAGAATGGCCTTGTGATTATATGATGACTCCGACCACCAGAAGCCGTCAAGACTCAATGTGTGTCGTTCATAAACATCCAAGAGGTTGTCGGTGTTGAACATTGACAGCTTCAAATAGCCCCACATGCCCGTCTCTTCGGCGGCATCCCGTCCAAAACCGAACAATCGCCCGTCGCCAAACGGATGCAAGTAATCGGAGAAACCGGGTATTTTAAGTTCACTGAGGATAACAGGATTGGTCGGGTCGCTGAGATCGGCTGCGAACAGCGGATCGACATCACGGAATGTCACAAAGAAGCAAATGTCGCCCATAAATCTGACCGAGAAAACCCGCTCACCCGGTGCCAGACCCTCAACGGCGCCGATGATATTTAAGTCCATATCAAGGACATAGAGGTTGTTGGTACTGGTTTCTGTCCAGGTTTCACGGTATACTCTGTCGCGGTTTTCCCAATCGCTGAAATAATATACCCATTGGAATACGCCTTCTTCAATCTCTGTTTCATCTTCCCAATGCCAAAATGAGCCATCCCAATCACTGCGGCTAAACCGGTCTGTTGGCCCGTAATACCGTTCAGTGTTCGACCACCATTGATGGAATGTCGTAACAATTCTAAATGTGCCGTTGTATTCATCCATAGAGAACTGATTTAAGATATTGCCGGCAATTGTCGCCGATGCTTCAGCTCTGACAATGCCGTTGTCCAGCGAAATCCGTGTGATATTTGTCATGGTATGGCTATGGCTCCACCGCGCTCTTGTCGATTCGCCATGCTCTGAATTTTCGCCCACATGCTCAGTATTTGTGATAAAAATATTGTTGTGGCTGGCATAAATATTCCAGCCAAAGCCCAGCAGCGATTGCGTGGAAATCACGTTGCCGCTGCCGCTCGTGTCAATACCCGAAATAACGGTATGCTGCACGCGGTCAAGGTTGTCGTTGAGAATGATATCTTCCGGCGCGATGACCCGACGCTCGCCGTTTTCAATAATCTGCGGAATAAAGGTTTCAGGGCGCGCAAGGTCAGGGTCTTCCCATGACGTATGGTTGGTTGCGAGATACAGCGTTTCGCCAATCATGCGCGAGGAGATATACGACCCGCTTTGCCCGACTTCGCCCAGCTTAACAGGGCGTTGGTTCATGTCAGACACGTCATAAATCTCGGCAATAACGGCTTGGTTTGGCCCCCAGCCCCACCAACCGCCCCGACCCCAGTCAGCAATTCTGCTTGACCCGGCGCGTGCGAGTTCATTATGGTCCACATCCCATGTACGCGACAACAAAATCAGCCGGCCGTCGGTGATATAAATTTCAAAGGTATCGCGGCCGCGATCACGGGGATTTTCAGTCTGCCGTCTGCGGTTTTGGATAACTCCTACGTTATCTTGGCGCTCAATTTGCCAAAATAACTCTAATCTGCCGTCGACGGCACTGATGATGTTGATAAAGTTGTCCGAAACAGCATAAATATGCCGCCCGTCAGTCTTGACAATGTCGGCCTCTTGTACGCCCAGCATTTGCAGGTTTGTGTCGCTGAAATCAGGCGTTTCAGAATATGAGCTCCTGTTGCCGGTCGTGCCGGTCGCCGGGTTTTCGCGCAGGGCCGGAGCTGCCGTGTCCATGTCCTCCGCCATTACCATCTCTTCGGTGGCCGAGCGGGGCAATCCATAGACGGCCTCAGTGCTAATGTTGCTGATCAGACTGTATATCTCCTCAAAGTTGGCGGCAGCCGCGAGTTCATTGTGTTGTCCTTGCGGCAAATTTGGGTTGGGCTGTGAGCCGTTGTTTTGTGAGCTGATGACAAAGGGAATGGTCGCCACAAGCAATGCCAAGCATGCTGCTGCGGCCACTGTTCGTCTCCAAATCGGGAGGTGCAAAATGCGGCCGCCTTTCACTTGTGCGTCGACTTGTGTGCTGTCGTGATGTTCCATTTCTTTCTTGACCGCGTCAAGAGACTCTTGGCGCGGCGATTGGCCATCCATAAACTTGTTGTAATCATCTTTGAACATGTCAATTTCTCCTTTCAGAAATTTGCCTCACCCAATTCTTTTTTGAGGCACTCTCGGGCGCGCCGCAGATGCGATTTGACCGTTGATTCGTTAAAGCCCGTCATTTGCGCAATTTCGACAATGGCATAGCCCTCGTAGTAAAACAAGTGGATACAAAGCCGCTGTTTGTCGTTGAGTTTGGCGACGGCCTCGGCGATGTACGAGTTTTCCGAAATATCCTCTTGTTTTTCTGCATTGACTTCCTCCGCCGGCATAAGAACCGTCTTCTTGCGCCAAGGTGAGGTGTGAAGTGACTTGGCCGTGTTGATAGTGACTTTGATGAACCACGCCTTTTCGTGTTCTCCGTCGTTAAATTCGGGCTTGTATTTGACAAACCGCAAAAATACTTCTTGCATGATATCTTCCGCATCGTTTCGATTGCGCGCGTAAGAAAAAGCAAGACGGTAGACCATGCTGCTAAGACGTTGTATCAGCGTGTCAACATGGCTGCTCTCGAGTTGCAATCCATCGTTCATTCTGTCACCTCATACACCCATAACACTAAAAACATCTCAAGAAAGTTGCAGTTGGCAAAAAATATTTTTGTTGTGTACTGGTTTGGCGCTCAATGTACAGACAGTATAGCATAGTGCAGCACGTTTCACAATGTCGTGCGGGCAGTCACATAAATAAATCCGAACCCGATGCCAACAGGGTTCGGATGAATATGACTTGGGGCTGCCATTGTATACTTACCAATCTAATAAGCCCTTGTGCCTAAAATGTTCCACAGCACAGTGCAGCGTGTAAACGCTCACGCCCAGGTAGGCAGCAATGGATGCGTCATCTACGCTCCACGGGTTTGACAATGCCGCTTGAAAGTCTTCCCATGATACAAGTCGGTCAGCGGCTCGGCGGCTGGCTCGACGCTCAGCGCGTTGTTTCACGGGCGCCGGCGCATCAGCATCCGGCAATGATTCGTGTGCACGTGCCATCTCGAGAGCCAGACACTCTGCCTCTTCGCGTTCGGTCAGCCACGGCGTAATGCCGATGCCGTAGCTGTCCTCAACATTGACGCAGACAGATGGCGTACCTTTCAACGGGTGATAGAGGACGGTTATCTTATCCCGCTCTGCCTCATCGTGCATCTCAATGATCTGTTGCCGTGCATTCATTGCTTTCATCCTTTCGTGCCTTGAATGTTTGTGCAAAGTCTAATACAGATTGTCTTTGCTCATCGGTTAATGTTTCGGTTTCTTTGAACACTGCGTATTGAAATTCGCCCCATTTAAGCTGGGGATCTTTTTTTGCGCCTTGGAGCACGGGATCGTCTGACGTACCAAGCAGATAGTCTATTGATACGTTAAAGCAGGCAGAAAGTGTAGCAATTTCTGCAAATACAGGGATGCTTCGCCCCGCCTTCCAGTCCTCAACTTTACTGCTGTCGGCGTCAAGCAGGCGGCAAATGGCTTGCTCGGATAGGTTTTTTGATTTCGCAATGTCAAGTATACGTTGTATGGAAAGGAGCATGCTAAATACCTCGCCCATTGATACAGCCATGCGTAATGGTGTAAGTTTACATAACGACTTAACAGTATTTTACACCAAAAGAGAAAGCATGTCAATAGCTGTACAGTAAAAAGGGGGGGGACATAAAACAGAATGAAAATAAAACCCATCTAACTCATGGCAAATGCGAGTGGTTAGATGGGTGATGGTGGCAAGCGATGGGTCTGTGTTTCACGACCCATCGAAAAGGCTTGTATTTGGGGCGGTTGTGTGGTACACTCATGCCGTAGGTAGAACCATTATCTACGCTACACCGCTTTGCCTTTGGCAGGGTCGGTAGTTTATATTTTCGGAACATAGAGGACAAGTAAATGTTTAGCCAATGTAATGTGTTGATTAAATAGAAAAGGCGGTTTCGATTTATGGATAAGCTTCAAAAGTATGTCAATCTAATAGTTCAAATAGGCGTTAATATTCAACCGGGACAGAAGCTGTTAATATTCTCACCGGTGGACGCTGCATATTTCGCACGTATGATAATGGAACAGGCTTATAAAATTGGCGTAGCAGATGTTGTTATTTGTTGGGAAGATGAAGTGTCAGATAGAATCGACTATTTGTTATCGCCTAATGACGACTATGACAAAGTTTTGGAGTGGGAAAAAGCTCGGGTCAAGCATTGGGTTGATGATAGCTATAATGTGCTAACAATTTATGCGCCCAACTCTGAGCTTTCAGTTGGTGTAAATCCAAAGCATATTGAAATGAAGCAAAAAGCTGTGGAAGAAGCTCGACAACCTTTGTATAATCAAGGCTGGAAGGTGCAGTGGGGTATGGCATATGTCCCGACAACCGCTTGGGCAAATAAAGTTTTCCCAAATGCAAAAGACACGAAAGAGGCTGAGAGCCTCATGTGGGAGGCAATATATTCCGCTTGTCGTATAGACGAAAACGAACCTATGGAAACATGGCATAAGCATATAGAACATTTACAGAACAAAATAGATGCTTTGGCGGCTCACAATTTTAAACACTTACATTTTAAGACTGATGCAGGCACGGATTTGGAAGTGGAATTGCCCCAAGAGCATGTATGGATGTCCTGTGTTGGAGAGTCCACAATGGGCAATAAATTCGTTGCAAACATACCAACAGAAGAGGTGTTTACCGCTCCTTTACGTACAGGAGTTAATGGTATTGTTTATGCAACAAAACCCATGGTTTATATGGGCAAGGTTATTGATGGATTTTGGCTTCGTTTCAAAGATGGTAAGGTGGTAGACTATGATGCCAAGGAAAACAAACATGTATTAAAAGAATTGTTAACAACACATGATAATGCTGATTATCTGGGGGAAGTGGCGCTTGTGCCCCATTCATCCCCTATTTCTCAACTAAATGTTCTTTGGTATGATAGTAGCTTTGATGAAAACGCGTCTTGTCATTTAGCATTAGGATATGCCTATCCTAACTCGGTCAAGGGTGCAAGCAAAGGCATTCTCAATCAATCTTCTATTCACGAGGACTTCATGATAGGCACATCAGATATGGACATTATGGGCACTACCCAAGCTGGAGAAGAAATTTTTATTTTTAAACAGGGTGAATGGGCAATATAACCCTTTATTGAATACATATACAATACTTTCCGGCATCATAATTTGATAAGCTTTTGTACTTTGTCGTTTCGTAATGCATCTTAATGATAACAAAGGGGGATTTCAGATGAAACTATCAGCAACCAACAATTCCAAAAACTCAAAGCCGATATAAACCACGTCCACAAAACCAAACGAGCCGTGGAGGAGTTACTACCCAAAGAACCGAGGTCAAAAACACGCAACCTTGACATGGAGCGGTAGGTGTGGCAAGCGATGGGTCTGTGTTTCACAGCCTATCGAAAAGGCTTGTATTTGGGGCGGTTATGTGGTATAGTGGTATTGTTATCTGCACTTAGCACATCGGCGGGGTGCGTGGTATCATATTTATAATTTGTTTTATGAGAGGAATGATTTACTATGCCGTTAGTTGCTGCGAAATGTGAATCGTGCGGGGCAAACTTGGAAGTCAATCCCGCACAAGACTCCGCAATTTGCAACTTTTGTGGGACGCAATTTATTGTTGAAAAAGCAGTTAGTTTATACAACACTACTAACAACATAACTGCATCAACAGTTAATGTATATGGTAATGCAGACGGAGTGGACAATCTTTATAAAAGAGCAACAGATTGGTTGACCCTTAAAAATGAAACAAAAGCTGTTGAAGTTTTTATGGAAATGGTTGAGCAGTATCCTAGCGATGTAAGGGGTTGGAGTATGTTGGCTCAGCTTTGTCCGACTAGGGAATATATAGACAATGCAATACGTCTGGGAGATAGCTCCTTTATTGCTGAGTGGGAAACAAATGCACAAGTTATTTGTGCTGAAATTCGAAATGGCAGCGCAGACCCAAATAGACTGTGGACAGTATTAGATAAAGGAGCATTGATAATAATACATCAATTGAGTGTTCGTCCAAATGCAGATTTCCCATGTGTGAGGATGTTGCTAGATGAAGGGCAAGAAACTGCTGAGATACTTAAATCAAAATGGGGCAAAACAATTGCGCATACTTCAAATCGAGAAATTGCAAACGCAGTTATAAAATCAAACAATACAATTTTATCAAAGTATTGGGGGTGTGCAAATTTTAATAGTCTTCATATTGGTAATATTATCTTTGTAATTGGAAGATATATACTATCCCGCGATTCGCATAATAATTTGAATTTGTGTATATGCGATAAAATACTTTCAAAAACTGTTATTGTACAGACTTTTGATGAAATTGAAGTGCGGCGAAGAAACAGATTATGTGCTAAATGCGGTGGGAAACCCTCATATTGGAGCGGTATGTGTAAAAATTGCGGATATAAATGCAAAGGGTTTGGATATAATTAGTTTAATGTATCCCCATACACTAAATAAGCAAACTCCTACCCTAACGGCTAACCGCCGACCTACGCCGTAAAAATTGATATTATCCACACAAAACCCCATAGGGCAAGGCTTTACACGCCTTTACCCTATGGGGTATTTCCATGCCCGAAAAACAGTCCTTGACAATACAACCCCAAGGCTCTTTTGGAGATGTTTCGTTAAACACAATCGTTTCGTCTCGATATGATCCGGTAGCATGAAGGATGGAAAAGAAAGAGTTTTGAATAAAGAAAGGCCTCGCTGAACCCTTAAATGTCAAGGCTTTAGCGAGGTCTTGTATGGAGCTTGTGGCCGGAATCGAACCGGCAACCTGCTCATTACGAATGAGCTGCTCTACCGTTGAGCCACACAAGCGTTATTAAGGGTAACGACCGATTGCTATTATACCCGTTTTGTGCCCGTTTGTCAACGGCACAGAACGGATTTTTTAATTCTTTACATTCCCAATGCCCCGCAAAGCGTATCGCAAACCGATGTCGCCATCGCTTGACTCGGCATCTCGCTAAAAATACGCAGCAACGGCTCTGTGCCTGAAAAGCGCGCGATAATCCAGCCGCCGTTGGAAAAATAGACCTTGCAGCCATCTATATAACTCACAGTTTCGATCTCAATGCCAAAATCGGGCAATTTTTTATCCACCATCAGCAGCTGATATATGGCGTCTTTGCACGAGGCTGTAAAGCTATAATCGCGTTCATCAGTATAACATGCGCCGAACTCGTCGGTAATGTCTTGATAGATGGCACTCAATTTCCGTCCGCTAACGGCAAGCATTTCAACCAGCAGCATGGCCGCGTAAATGCCGTCTTTGCCTTGAATATGACCGCGAACGGTCAAGCCGCCAGAGCTTTCGCCGCCGATAATCGCGTCATTTTCCGCCATTTTTCCTGAAACATGCTTGAAGCCAACAGGCACTTCGTGGCACGTTTGGCCATAAGCTGCTGCGATACGGTCAAGCAGATGCGTGGTGGCAATATTGCGCACTGCCGCGCCGCGCCAACCCTTGTATTTTAACAGATAATGGTATAGCAATACCAAAATTTGGTTGGGATGCACAAACGCACCGCAATCGTCGATAATACCCAGCCGGTCAGCGTCGCCGTCAGTCGCGATGCCGATGTCACAGCCGTTTTCTTTCACGAAATTTGTCAAATCGTTGAGTGTGTGCGCGTTAGGGGAGGGGAGTCGCCCACCGAACAGTGTATCGCGCCTCTCGTTAATGGTATCAACATCGCACCGTGCTGTCATCAACAGCGTTTGCAAACTTGTCCGGCTGACGCCAAACATCGGGTCAAGCGCGACATGTAAGTTCTTTTTTCGAATAGCATCTATATCAATCATGTCGATAATCGAATCCAAATACTCATTCTGTGGTTTAATGACCATTACTTGCCCGTTTGCCAAGGCGGCCTCAAATGTCATAACCTTAACTTGGCTGCTGGCCATCGTCGCCAGCCGTGACTCCATGGCTTGCGTTATGTTTTCATCGGCATCACGCCCACCCTTGATAAACAACTTAATGCCGTTGTAAACAGCAGGATTGTGGCTGGCCGTCACTGCCATACCGTAAGGCAGTCCGCGCTTTTTAACAACATACATAACCAATGGCGTGGGCGCGTCTTTGTTGATGAAATGGACGCGAATACCATTAGCCGCCAAGACTTCCGCCGCCCACATCGCCGCTTCGCGCGACAAAAACCGGCGGTCATAGCCCAAAGCAAGCTCATTAGCCTGCTCAGCATTCATTGTATCCGCCAGTGCCTGCGCCAGCAGTTGTACATTTGCTTTGGTGAAACCATCAGCGATAATAGCGCGCCACCCGCCCGTGCCAAATTGTATCATGCATTCCCATCCTCTCCATAAAGCCAACAACTCAGTATACCATAAGCTGACAAATTGCGCAAGGCTTGACAAGGAATTTTTTATGAAGATATACTTATTTTACGCGTGGGAGGAATGCACCTAAAAAAGCACCGATGGCTTATGCCATCGGTGCTTTTTGCTGATTCAGTAAGTGCCTAATAAATATCTTGATACTTCTCCAAAACCTTGTACTTATCCGCCGCCGCTTCAGCGGCTCTGTCAAACAGTTCCTCGGCGCGCTCGGGGAACAAGACTTTCAGTGACGTATAGCGTGTCTCATCGCTGATGAAGTCTTTGTAGCTGGCTGTCGGCGCTTTGCTGTCCATACGGAAAGCTTGCTTGCCCTCGGCTTTAAGACGGGGGTCATAGCGGAAGTTGTGCCAGTAGCCGGCCTCAACAGCGCGCTTTGTCTGTGCGTGTGAGATGCCTAAGCCGCCTTTCATGCCGTGCGCCACACAGGGCGAGTATGCAATAACAATAGACGGTCCCGGATAGCTCTCCGCCTCGACAATGGCGTCGATGGTTTGCTTTTGGCTGGCACCCATGGCAATTTGTGCGACATAGGCGTAGGGGTAGGCGGCAATCAGCATCGATGCAAGGTCTTTTTTATCAATGCCTTTGCCTGCAGCCGCGAACTGTGCGACTTGGCCGATTTGTGATGCTTTGGATGCTTGTCCGCCGGTGTTCGAATAAACTTCGGTGTCGAATACCAACATGTTAATGTCGTCACCGCTGGCAATAACGTGGTCTAGGCCGCCAAATCCGATATCATAAGCCCAGCCGTCGCCGCCGAATGCCCAAACCGATTTTTTGACGAACATGTCGCGGTTGGCATTGAGGAATTGCAAATGCTTATCACAGTCACAGCCGCATGTGCCGCAATCTTTCATTGCGCCGTCAAGCCACGCTTCAAGTTTCTTGCTGGCAGCTTTTGAACCGTCACCGCAATTTTTGTTGTCGAGCCATTCGGTAAAGCAATCGGGCGTCATGCCGAGAGTTTGAAGTGCCTTAATTGACGATTCAACCTTGTCACGACGCTGATTGACACCAAGTAACATACCGTAGCTGAACTCCGCCGTGTCCTCGAACAGTGAATTACACCATGTCGGGCCTTTGCCCTCTTTGTTGACGGTGTACGGCGTACTCGGTGCGTTACCGCCCCAAATTGATGAACAACCGGTTGCGTTGCCGATGTACATACGGTCACCGTAGAGTTGTGTAATCAACTTGGCGTAAGGTGTTTCGCCGCAACCGGCACACGCGCCCGAGAATTCGAGCAACGGTTGCAGGAACTGCGAACCTTTGACAGTGTTTTTGTTGAATGCCGCAGCAACCTCTTCTTTTTCGGTGACGTTGGCGAACGCGTAGTCATAACGTGTTTGCTCGTCAAGCTGCGTATGCAACGGCTCCATGACCAACGCTTTTTGCTTGCTGGGGCAGACATTGGCGCAGACATCACAGCCGTAACAGTCGTTGACCGACAAGTTGATGGCGTATTGATAGCTGTCGCAGCCTTTGCCCATCATCTTAATGGCTTGATAGCCTTCCGGCGCGGCGGCCAGCTCTTTCGCGTCCAAGACGAACGGCCGGCAAACCGCGTGTGGGCAGACATATGAACATTGGTTACACTGAATGCAGTTTTCAGGGATCCACTTGGGTACGTTGACGGCAACGCCGCGCTTTTCGAAGGCCGCGCTGCCTTGCGGGAAAGTGCCGTCTTCAACGTTTGCAAATGTCGAGACAGGCAGCAAATCGCCTTTTTGCGCCGCGATGGGCATCATAACGTCTTCAACAAAGGCCTTCAATTCAGGGCGGTCGCAATCGACAGCTTTGCTAATGGCCAAGTCGCTGCCGCTCGCTGTTTTCCATGCCTCAGGCACATCAATTTTCTTGACGTTCTTGACGCCGATGTCAATGGCCGCGTGGTTCATAGCCACGACCTTTTCGCCTTTCGTGCTGTAACTCTTGGTCGCCGCGGCTTTCATGTATTCAACGGCTTTGTCAATGTCCATGACGCCGGGGTTGAGCTTAAAGAATGCCGCTTGCAAGATGGTGTTGATGCGCTTACCCAAACCGACTTCTTCGCCCAACGCAATGCCGTCAATGGTGTAGACTGAAATGTCGTTATTGGCAATGTGACGTTTGACGTTGCTGGGCAGGATCTTATCCAAATCATTGACGTCCCAAGCGCAGTTGAGCAGGAATGTACCGCCCGGCTTGATGTCACTCGTCATGTCATACTTGTCGACATACGACGGGTTGTGGCAGGCCACAAAGTCAGCTTTGTTGATATAGTAAGTGCTTTTGATGGGTTGCTTGCCAAAACGCAAGTGACTGATGGTAACACCGCCCGATTTCTTACTGTCGTAAGAGAAGTAGGCTTGTGCGTAATCATCGGTTTTGTCGCCGATAATCGAGATGGTATTTTTGTTGGCGCCAACGGTGCCATCTGCGCCCAGACCCCAGAATTTGCAGCTGATGTTGCCTTCCGGTGTGGTATCGGGGTTCTCGTCAATAGGCAGTGAAAGATTGGTGACGTCGTCGTTGATACCGATGGTGAAACGCTTTTTCATATCAGCGCTATTGAGGTTTTTGTACACAGCGATGATGTTTGACGGCGGAACGTCTTTCGAGCCCAAACCGTAGCGGCCGCCGGCAACTTTGATGTTGGTTACGCCCTCTTCGGCCAGCGAAGTCATCACGTCTTGGTAGAGCGGCTCGCCCAATGCGCCCGGCTCTTTGGTGCGGTCAAGCACAGCGATTGTCTTGCATGTTTTGGGCAGCGCGGCCACGAATTTCGCGCCGACAAACGGGCGATACAGGCGCACTTTGACCAAGCCGACTTTTTCACCGTTTTTGTTCATGTAGTCAATGGTTTCTTCAATGGTGTCGCATACCGAACCCATGGCGACGATGATGCGCTCTGCATCGGCCGCGCCGTAGTAGTTAAATAGTTTATAGTCTGTACCTGCTTCGGCGTTGACTTTGCCCATATACTCTTCTACAATGGCAGGCAGGTTGTCGTAGTAGCTGTTACAAGCCTCACGTGCCTGGAAGAAGATGTCGGGGTTTTGTGCCGTGCCGCGCAGTACGGGATGGTCGGGGTTGAGCGCGCGGTCGCGGAAGGCTTGTACCGCGTCATGGTCAACCATTTTGTTAAGGGTGTCAAAGTCCCAAATTTCAATCTTTTGCGCCTCGTGTGAAGTGCGGAAGCCGTCAAAGAAGTGCAAGAACGGCACACGGCCTTTGATCGATGCCAAGTGTGCGACCGCGCCGAGGTCCATAACTTCTTGCGGGTTGGTGGCCGCCATCATGGCATAGCCGGTGCTGCGGCAACTCATGACGTCACTGTGGTCACCGAAAATTGACAACGCGTGGCTGGCCAGCGCACGCGCCGAAACATGGATAACGCCGGGCAGCAGTTCGCCCGCCATCTTATACATACCGGGGATCATGAGTAACAGACCTTGCGACGCGGTGTATGTCGTGGTCAAAGCACCTGATTGCAAGCTGCCGTGCACAGCCGAGGCTGCGCCCGCTTCGCTTTGCATTTCAACGATTTTGACCGACTGACCGAAAATGTTTTTCAAGTCGTCGCGGTTGCTCCAAATGTCGGTTAGCTCCGCCATAACCGATGATGGTGTGATAGGGTAGATGGCCGCCACCTCAGTAAACGCATACGAAACGTGCGCTGCCGCGGTGTTGCCATCCATGGTTTTGAGTTGTCTTGCCATAATGTGCCTCCTAATTTTTTTCATTTTTCAAACCATGACAGTATACCATACAATGCCCTCATTGTAAACCCATTTTTGTCCACGTTTTAGATATTTTTTCGGATTTTTTAGGGACGACCTGCCAAAAACCGCCAAAAAATGCGGGCAAAGTAAGCTATTATTTTAAGTATTGTAGGGGCGCACACCCGAGCGCCCCAATTTTCTGTCACGAGATGCCTGGTAAGTGCCCTATACAACATTGCGGAGGAATTGTATTCATGACCTACCACGTCGCCACCGAGTACGACACCCTAAAAACCCTCAAAACGGACAGGCAAGGCTTGACCGATGATGAAGCCGTCCTGCGTCGTCGACAGTATGGAGATAATGCCATTGAAGGCGAGAAGAAAAAGAGTTTGTTTACCATCTTTCTGTCGCAGTTCAGCGATTTTATGATCTGGATATTGATTGCGGCGGCAGTGATTTCCGCACTTGTTGCTCATGGAATGGCCGACAGTTTGATTATCGGTATAGTTGTGTTGCTCAACGCCGTGTTGGGTACAATTCAAGAGTCGCGCGCCGAAGCGGCGTTGGAGGCTTTGCAGAGCATGTCAGCTCCAACTTGTAACGTCAAGCGCAGTGGAAAGATTCACCGAATTCCCGCCGCCGAATTGACGGTTGGCGACATCGTGTTGCTCGAAACAGGCGATGCTGTGCCCGCTGATTTGCGTCTATTACAGACGAGTTCGCTGAAAATCGAGGAGTCGGCATTGACAGGCGAAAGTTTGCCGAGCGAAAAAATTGTCGGCGTATTGGAAGATAAACATTGTCCGCTGGGCGACCGTATCAACATGGCGTTTATGGGTACGGGCGTGGCATATGGGCGCGGTGAGGGCATTGTCGTAGCTGTCGGCATGGACACAGAGATGGGCAAAATTGCCAAGCAACTTGCTGACACTAGAAAAGAAATCACACCGTTACAAAAACAGCTCAATAACATTTCAAATATGCTGTCGATTGGTGTGTTGTGCATTGCCGGCGTAATTTTTGGACTGATTTTGCTGCGCGATCGCGGTGAGATGCTTAATGCCTTTATGACGGCAGTCAGCCTTGCCGTGGCGGCGATTCCTGAGGGGTTAGTCGCTGTGGTTACGATTGTGCTTGCCATGGGTATGAGCCGTATAGCGAAACAAGGTGCGATTATTCGTCGCCTGCCCGCAGTTGAAACGCTGGGAGCAACACAGATTATATGTAGCGACAAAACCGGCACGTTAACACAAAACAAAATGACCGTTGTACAACTTCATGGTGACGAAACCTTACTTGGCGAAGCCATGAAACACTGTAACGACGCGCGAATTGACCACGACGGAAAAACAATTGGCGATCCGACCGAAACGGCACTTTGGGATTATCTGTTAAAGAATGGCATAAGGCGCGATGATCTTGGTGCACCAAGGATAGGTGACATTCCGTTCGATTCAGGGCGGAAATTATCAACAGTCGCAGTAGAGAAGGAAAGTGGCGTTAGAGTGTACACCAAAGGTGCGCCCGATGTGCTGTTGCAACGCTGTAATCTGTCAGAACAAGATTGTGTAAAAGTTGAAAGTGTTAATGAAACTATGGCAACACAAGCCTTGCGAGTGTTGGCGTTTGCTTATAAAGATGCGCCGAAATTTAATGCCAATGATGCCGAATATGATTTGCACTTTATTGGGCTGGTTGGCATGATTGACCCTGCAAGGCCCGAAGCCAAAAGTGCAATTAAAACCTGCCACGAAGCAGGCATTTTGCCTGTTATGATTACCGGTGATCATAAGGTGACGGCAGTTGCTATTGCGCAAGATTTACATATGTTAGGAGAGAGTCGAGCGGCAATTACTGGTGCAGAATTGGATGCGTTAAGTGATGATTGGCGGGTGGAGAATGTGGGAGTATATGCTCGTGTTGCACCGGAGCATAAGGCACGGATTGTTACGGCGTGGCAGTCACAGGGAAAAGTCGTTGCCATGACAGGCGACGGTGTGAATGACGCACCTGCACTGAAAGCCGCCGACATCGGCATAGGCATGGGGATCACCGGAACCGACGTAAGCAAGGGCGCATCCGATATGGTGCTCACTGACGATAATTTTGCTACAATCGTATCAGCTGTGCGTGAGGGGCGGCGCATTTTTGATAATATTCACAAGGCTGTGCGTTTCCTGCTGTCGTCTAATGCTGGTGAAGTATTGGTCATACTGGCTGCAACTCTGCTCGGCTGGATGACAGCGGACCAGCAGTTTTTGTTGCCGATACACTTATTATGGGTCAACCTCGTCACTGATACATTTCCCGCGCTGGCACTGGGCGTTGAACCGGAGGAGCCTGATATCATGCAGCGCAAGCCGCGCAACAGCAATTTGCCATTTTTTGATAGACAGACGTGGGGACGCGTACTTTCAGTTGGCGCTGTCGAAGCGGCGTTGACTATCGCGGCGTTTTTGCTCGGCGGACGTGGTGTCATTGGCACAACAATGGCGTTTATGACGTTATCACTGACGCAACTCTTTGCCGCCGTGGGATTTCAGAGCGAGCGCGTGAGCGTGTTTGCCATTGAGCCGAGAAAACATAGAGCGCTGTTCGGTGCTGTGGCGGGTAGTGCGTTATTGCAGGTGAGTGTTGTGTTGTTTGCGCCAACGCGGACAATTTTTAGATTAAGTACATTGGCGTGGCAGCAGTGGTTTGGCGTGCTTGGGTTATGCGTAGTGATGTTGTTGTTTATTGAGGGACAGAAGGCGCTGGCTCGACGCACAACTAGGGGTTGACAGATACACCGCAAATTGATATACTACTCACAATACTGCCGATTGGCAAATTTGAAAGGAGAAACCCCATGAAGAAATTACTTATCCTGGCTTTGGTACTGGTTGCGCTGGCGGCATTTATGACAGCCTGCGCTGACAACGATGACCCTGCTAATGAAAATGGAAACGGTACAGAAGTGAACGGTCCTACCGATGTGGTGCAACCTACTGAACCTAATGATCCTACTGAGGAAGAGCATGAACCCACCCCCATCCCGCCGGTAGAGCCGGCTGTGCTGGAAGAACCGCTTGCGGATGATGCGTTGGATATGTTTGTAGTGGAACGCGAGCCGTTGGCTTTTGCCGATGTACCGGACGACGCCGAATATAAGCAATATTTGGATTTTGTTACTGCACGTGGGTTGATTAGCGGCGTTGTGCCGGCTGAAGGTGACCAACTTGGAGAATTTCGCCCCGATAGTCTTTTGCAATTCCGTGCCGGTCTGTCAATCACCAATTCGTTGCACCGTATTTTTGGCGGGTATGATCCATATCCAGAAGGCGATCAGGGCAGCTGGGAAGAGAATGTTTTAGCATATTCAGAGTATCATGGCATTTTCACAGAAGAAGAGATGGATGAGATGGCAATCACGCCCGGTGATGAATTGTTCGGCAATGAGATGGCAATTGTTTTTGCCCGCGCATTCCCGCCTGAGATGTTCCCTGTCATCAACGACATCAACGAAGTACCCGGTATGACGCCCGGTACATTTGGTTTTGATGAAACGCTGTTATTGATGCGTGCCGGTGTTTTGGCGGCTGATTTTGATGGCTCGCAAGATGTCTACCGTTGGGAAATGGCTGTTGCTTTGGCGCGTATGATTTCGCCTGAGTTGAGAATACAACAAGGTTAAATATGCTGAAAACAGTAGCGATATTGACGGTGATTGCGGCATTGTTGGTGATGATGTTTGCCTGCGAAGTCACACCGCCTGAACAAGAGCCGCCCCCAATTGACGCCGAGCCGTCGTTTGGCAATTTCGTTGAACAGCGAGACCCAATAGAATTCAATGATGTCAGTGAGACTGACGACTACTTTGAGGCACTGAATCTTGTTACAGCACTTGGATTGATTAGCGGTGTGGAAGACGAATCCGGTGGTTATTTGTTCAACGCTGATGGCACAATGCCGTATGTACAGGGCGTGGCCATTGCTGTGGATATTCACCGTATTTACAACGGCTATCGTTTGCCGACTGTTGACGATGATGCATGGTATGCACCGTTCTTTGCTTATGCACGGGAGCATGGTATTTTAGCTGATGGTTGGGTGGGCTACGAGAACACCGATGTCTTGATGGGCTTGGAGTGGGCAATGCTGTTCAACCGAGCGTTGCCGGCCGATGCTTTACCTATCATCAATGACATTGACGCTGTGCCGAGCATGGAACCCGGCTCACGCGGGTACGACGCCGTGTTGAACCTCATGCGTGCCGGCGTACTGACGCCTGATTTTGAACCGCAGGCCAACGTTACGCGCAGTCATGGTGCGGCACTCTATTTGGCACGTATGGTTGCGCCGGAATTGCGTGTCGTGTTTGCAGCTGATAGCGGCGGAGAACCTGCCGAAAACAGCGAAGAAACGGTTGACGTCGGCGAATATAATGGCGTTGAAAACGGCGAAGAGACTAACGAAGAAGAAGCCGGCGAGGAATAAACTTTGCGCTAAAAAAGGCGGATGGAAGAGCCATCTGCCTTTTTTGTTGGAGTATGTTGACGCCTCAGAAGAGTGCCGTACAGAAGAAAGACACCGCATTGCTAAGCCAATGCGGTGTCTTTAGTGTCGTGTTAATCTGTCTTATACTTTGCTCTTGGCGTATACGTGGTATGCAGCCATTCATGTGCCGTGTGCCCGCCCGGTTCGCCGATTTCTTGATAGATTTCTTTGATAACCGGATTTTCGTGCGCTTTGCGCAACGTCATTGCCTTATCTTGGTCGTAGAGCGGCTTAGAGCGCAGGGCACGTAAGTTGTTATATTTGTGCAAGGGCGCGGCTTGTACAGGTTGGCCACCGCCGTTAATACAGCCGCCTGAACATGCCATCATTTCGATGAAGTCGTAGTGTACTTCGCCGGCTTTAATCTTATCCAGCAAGCGGCGGACATTGACCAGACCGGATGCTACGGCGACTTTAACCTCTCTATCGCCCAATGTATAGCTGGCTTCTTTGATGCCTTCTAAACCGCGCACATCAGTGAAATCAATGGAGGGTGCGGGCTTTCCCGTGGCGAGCTCAGAAACGGTACGCAATGCTGCCTCCATTACGCCGCCCGTTGTGCCAAAGATGCCGCCGGCGCCGGAATAAACGCCAAACGCCGGGTCGAGTCCCTCATCGGGCAACTCAGAAAACATAATGCCGGCGCGGCTAATCATGCGTGCAAGCTCACGCGTAGTGAGCGCGGCATCGATGTCGTGCAAGCCCTCAACGGCCGATTGGCCATCGCGTGTCACTTCAAACTTTTTGGCTGTGCAGGGGATGACAGATACCACATAGATATCTTTCGGGTCAATGTCCATTTTCTTGGCATAATATGTTTTCATGATCGCACCGTACATTTGCTGCGGGCTTTTGCAAGAACTCACATGGGGGATAAATTCGGGGTAGAACTGTTCACAGTAACGAATCCAGCCGGGGCAGCAGCTTGTTGTCATCGGCAGCTTGCCTCCGTTGTTTAGGCGGCTCAGTAACTCCGGCCCCTCTTCCATGACTGTTAAGTCAGCCGCTGTATTGAGGTCGAATACACCGTCAAAACCAAGGCGGCGCATAGCAGCAACCATTTTACCCTCAACGTTTGTGCCGATGGGCATTCCGAAGCATTCGCCCAACGTTACGCGAATGGACGGTGCGGCGGCAATTACAACGTGCTTGCTCGGATCATCAAGTGCTTGCCAAACCTGTTCAGTATGGTCTTTTTCTGTAAGCGCCGCAGTCGGGCAAGCCGCGATACATTGGCCGCATGACACACAAGGCACTTCGTCCAAGTTGCGGTCGTAAGCGCAAGAAATCTGAGTATCGAAGCCGCGGTTATTGGGGCCGATAACGGCAACAGCCTGATTGTTTTTGCATATTGATACGCAGCGGCGGCAGATGATACATTTGGAGTTATCCCGCACCAAGTGCTGCTCGGAGTCTTCAATGCGCGGCACATCGTTATCGCATTCAAAGCGTATATCTTGGATGCCGAAGTCTTTTGCCATCTTTTGCAGTTCGCAATTTTGGTTGCGCAGACAAGTCAAGCAGTCCATGCGGTGATTGGACAGAATTAATTCGAGTGTTGTTTTGCGTGACTCAATGACTTTTTGGCTGTTAGTGGAAATCTCCATGCCGTCGGCGACGGGATACACGCAGCTGGCAACTAATGTTCGCGCGCCTTTGACTTCAACCACGCAAACACGGCATGAACCGATGGCGTTGACGTCTTTCATGTAACACAATGTTGGAATGTCAATGCCGGCCACGCGGCAAGCGTCCATCACGGTCGAAGTCTTAGGCACTTCGAAGTTGACGCCATTAATTTTTACATTTATATTTTCCATTTCACTCACCTCTACTCTCTAATAATTGCGCCGAACTTCTTGCATGCAGGCAGGCAGAGACCGCACTTTGTGCACTTTTCTTGATCGATGACGTGTACTTCTTTGACGTTGCCGCTGATGGCGTCGGTCGGACACACACGCTTACACAAGGTACAGCCAACACATTTCTCAGGGATAATCACATATTCCAGCAACTCTTTGCATACGCCGGCGGGACACTTTTTGTCTTTGATATGGGCGATATATTCGTCGCGGAAGTATTTGAGTGTTGACACAACGGGGTTAGGTGCTGTTTGACCTAACGCACATAGGCTGGCTTGTGCCAAATGGGCAGCCAATTCTCCCAATGTGTCAAGGTCTTCCATCTTGCCGTGACCCTCGGTAATGCGGTCGAGGATTTGCAGCATACGCTTGGTACCGACGCGGCAGGGAACACACTTGCCGCACGATTCTTCAACGGTAAAGTCAAGGAAGTATTTGGCAATGTCAACCATACAGCTGTCTTCGTCCATAACAATCAGGCCGCCAGAACCCATCATTGAACCAATTTGCATTAAGCTGTCAAAGTCAATGGGGGTGTCAAGATGCTCGGCGGGAATGCAGCCGCCCGAAGGGCCGCCCGTTTGCGCTGCCTTGAATTTTTTGCCGTTGGGGACACCGCCGCCGATCTCTTCAACGATTTCGCGAAACGTGATGCCCATTGGCACTTCAACCAGCCCGACGTTTGTAATCTTGCCGCCTACGGCAAACACTTTGGTGCCTTTGCTTTTCTCTGTGCCGATTTTTTGCATGGCTTCGGCACCATTGAGGATAGTCCACGGAATGTTGGCGTAGGTTTCAACGTTGTTAAGTACCGTCGGCTTGCCGAACAGGCCCTTAACGGCCGGAAATGGCGGACGCGGGCGTGGTTCGCCGCGCTTGCCTTCGACGCTCATCAGCAGTGCCGTCTCTTCGCCGCAAACAAAAGCACCTGCGCCCAGACGAACATTCAAATCGAAGTTAAAGTCCGTGCCTAAGATGCCCTTGCCCAATAATCCGTATTCACGTGCTTGTTTGAGCGCGATTTCAAAACGGTTAACGGCAATGGGGTATTCGGCGCGGATGTATACACACCCTTCATCGGCACCGATAGCGTAAGCGGCAAGTGCCATAGCCTCAATGATGCTGTGGGGATCGCCTTCGAGAATGCTTCTGTCCATAAACGCGCCAGGATCGCCCTCGTCAGCGTTGCAGGCAACGTATTTCTTGCCTGCTGGCTGATCAGCCGCGAATTGCCATTTAATACCTGTCGGGAAGCCTGCGCCGCCGCGTCCGCGAATTTGTGAGGCTTTAACCGTATCAATAACATCCTGTGGTTTTTGCTCAGTCAAGGCTTTTGCCAATGCGAAGTAGCCATCATAGGCAATGTATTCGTCAATGCATTCGGGATCAATCAAGCCGCAGTTGCGCAAAGCGATGCGCATTTGCTTTTTGTAAAACCCCGTTTCGCCGAGACAGCCAATTTTGCCGTCTTCAAGCCGGGTTTCTTCATAAACCAAGTCGGCAACGACTTTGCCGCCCGCGATGTGCTCTTCAACAATGCGCGGGATGGTGTCGATTTCCACGTTAGAGTAGAATGCTCCCTCAGGGTAGACAACCACAATCGGACCGAGTGCGCAGAGCCCGAAGCAGCCGGTCAGAATGACTTGTGTTTCATTTTCCAAGCCATGTGCTTTGATATGCTCTTTAAAAGTTTCGGCAATGGCGTCACTTTTGGCGCTTAAGCAGCCAGTGCCGCCGCAAACGAGGATGTGTGAACGATCACTGCTTGTGTTGGCAATCGGCTCGTGCGTGGCGCTTTCTGAACCAATTTCTTGCCGTACGCTGAGCTTAGGGCGCAAAGTATCGCGTATTTGTTTGAGGTCTTGTAAAGTCTTTTTCATCATGAAAGAGTACCCTCCGTAATTATTTATATTTTGCCAAAATGCCGTCGACATCGTCGAGCGTAAGACGACCGTATACGTTGCCATCGATAATCATCAGTGGTGCGAGTCCACAAGCGCCAACGCAACGTACACCTTCGATAGAAAACAGCCCGTCATCGCTCACTTGGCCGGCTTTGCAGCCTAAGTTGGCCTCCACGCGGTCAAGCAAGTTTTGTGCACCCTTGACGTAGCAAGGTGTGCCCATACATACGTTAACTTGATGCTTGCCTTTGGGATCGGTGGAAAACTGTGCATAGAACGATACAACGCCATATAACTCCGACACAGATACATCAATTTCCTCACTGATGATATGCAATACTTGCTCGGGCAGATAGCCGTAAATTTCTTGTGCCTCTTGCAAGATAGGCATGACAAGCCCCGGTGTTGATCTGTGCTTGTCAATCATGGCACGCAGCTCTTTTTCTTGCTCGGGCGTGCCTTTGAACGGTGCGGTGGTTTTTCTGTTTGGCATAATCCTTCTCCTTTATCTCTCTTTATTCAAACGGTCTAATTGTAACACAAAATGACATGATATGCAAGTCTAAAATACATGTAAACGCATTTAAAGTTTTTGGAAATTTACAAATTGTTATATTGACAAACACCAGTATGCATGATACGATAAACACAATGATACAGCGTGAAAAATTTAGGACCTCAGAACAGTGATTTCTAACACACTACATAGAAATTAGGAGACCACTTATGCAGCCCAAACGTTATTTGACTGCCCGAAAATACACATTGTTCGATTGTATTCGGCTGCCATTTGCTTATATACCCGGACTGACATCAATTATTACACTGTATCATATTGTGCAGGCGTTAACGCCTGCACTTACCATTGTTGTGATGGCCAACTTCATTGATACGGCATCGTCGATTATAGCTGATTCGCAACCGTTCAGTCATATATACTTCCCCTTGGGGTTACTGCTTGCCATTCAAGCATATCCGAGGCTTATAGACTTTTTCCTCAATTTTGTGACGTATAAAATTCCACTGAAATTGCGGGCGACATTGCGCCTCGAAATTTTTGAAAAGCGTGCGGCCGTCGACTACCAATATATTGAAAGTCCAGAGTCATTGGATGCTTTGTCGCGTGTTATTCAAGACCCAGAATTTGAAGTGATTTACGGCTATTACAGATTTGCAAATATCACTAATATGAGTATTAGGATTGTCTCAATTTTATTGATTTTTGCATTGCAAGTCTGGTATTCTGTGCCTATTATTTTGGTAGCCTCTGCGCCATTGTTGCTTATAGCCAAACGGGCGGGCAAAAAGGCTTATGATGCTGAAAAAGAGTGCTCACCGTATGACCGCCGCTGGAATTACTACAGTTATGTACTGAATAATCGCGAAGGTGTGCTGGAACGTACGTTGTTTGGATATAGTGAAGCAATTGGTCATAAAGCCGTTGAAAATTTTACAGTGGCACATAATATACGCCGCCATACACAAAAGTTGAATTTAATTAGGCACCATACAGGCGGAATTATTACGGCGGTTATCGTCTTTACAATCATAGCGACGCTGATTGGGCCGGTGCAAGCAGGTGTTGTAAGCATTGGTACTTTTATCGCGTTGGTTACGGCAGGCAACAGTCTTGCGCCTTTGATTAGTTGGGAACTCCCTTGGCAGGTTAAAGATTTAGCCCGAAAGCGTGAATTTTTTCGTGATTTGACTACTGTTATGAATTTTAAGGAAACAAGCGGCGGACTGGAATTTCCGGCATCGCCGCCTGTGGACTTTGAAAGTTTAGAGTTTCGCAATGTACGCTTTTCCTATCCTGAAATGGAAGCAATTATCCTTGACGGTATTAATTTTACGCTAAAAAAAGGAAAGCTCTATGCGCTTGTGGGCATCAATGGCTCTGGAAAGACGACGATTACTAAGTTGATCACTGGTTTGTATGATAATTTTGAGGGCGACATTTTGATTAATGGCATTTCTATTCGTGAGTATTCGCAAGCGCAATTAAAGTCATTATACAGTGTTGTATTTCAGGATTTTGCCAAATATCCCGTGAGTTTGCGCGATAATATCACGTATGGTCGGGCAGCTAACCCTAATTGTACTGACGCTGAATGGCAACACGTGCTTGCATTTATTGCACTTGACGACGCGTCGGACAAGTTACCCAAAGGCATTGATACGCCGTTGGGTAAAGTCAAGCAAGATGGTGTTGACTTGTCTGGTGGCGAATGGCAACGTGTGGCGATGGCACGCTCAATGATGAGTCTTGCACCGTTTAAAATTCTGGATGAACCGACGGCTTCGCTTGACCCATTGAGCGAGAGTCGTGTGTATGGCGAATTCGAGACGCTAAGTGCAGGAAAAACAACACTCTTTATCAGTCATCGGCTAGGTTCGACAAAGTTAGCTGATGAAATCTTGGTAATCGATAAAGGCAAGCTTATCGAGCAGGGGAGCCATGCGGAACTCATGATGAGAAAAGGGCTGTATGCCGAGATGTTCGAGAGCCAGAAAGGCTGGTATGAATGAAGGGCAAAACAAAAAAACTTTCTTTCTTTGCGACATACAGCTATGTGTTTATGGATTTAATCCGCGCAAAGCCGGTTATTTCTATCGTCCGTGCAACAATGGATACGTTGGGGGCAGCTTTTTCAGTGCTTTCAATTGTGCTTGCGGCGATGTTGTTTGAAAACATTGAGGCGTCGCTTACGCCGGGGGCGGGCACTTCTGTTGCTCTCCTTTTGTTGTTGGCGATTTTCGGCATTATGGTCATTAATGTTGTCAATCAAGGCATTGGCGATTATCTGCACGACCAAAGAAATTTACATTACCAGCGATACAGTAATGTAAAAATGCTCAGAAAGTCGGCATCAATCGACCCGCTGTTGTATGAAGACCCCAAGTTGTTTGATGAGATGGTCAAGGCCCAAGAAGGGCTAAATTATAGCGCATGGCTGGGCACCAACATCTTTTCGATTTTGTTTTATAACATTCCGTATTTTATTCTATTTGGCATATTTCTCTTTTCGCTTGAGCCTATCTTTGTGCTGTCGCTTTCCTTTACATTGGTTCCGGCGTTTTTGTCACAGTTTATACGAATGCGTATTAACACTAAATTGCAAGATGAATTGGCACCTGTCAACCGTGAATACTGGTCGTATGAGGAAATGACATGCAGCCGTGAATTCTTTAAGGAAACGCGGATTCTCGGCATTTTTCCAAACTTTAAGAATATGTATATGTTTTTGATTAAGCTGTTAAATCAAAAGCAGTGGAAGGCAGAGTCGAAAAACTTATGGATTGAGCTTGGTACGGGCGCATTGTCATTGGCAGGCTTTATAAGCTGCATTATTATGCTGTTTTTTGCCTTATTCAATGGGCAGGTCAGCATTGGGGCATTTGCCGCTGTTTTCGGCGCGCTCGGCGGCTTGTTCAGTATGATGGAGGACTTTGCGCGTTGGCAACTTGGCACTATGATTCATTATTTTGGCGTGGTCCGAAATTATGTGACCTTTATGAAACTACCTGAAAGAGAGCCGGCTGAGATATCCGAAAAAGGTGACATTGTTTTTGAAGATACCAGCTTTATTTACCCTAACAGTGAGCATTTAGCATTACAGAATGTAAATTTGACAATTAAAGAGGGTGAGACGCTTGCCATTGTTGGTGAAAATGGCGCGGGAAAATCGACCTTAATTAAGCTGTTACTGGGCATTTATACACCGACTAAAGGACGAGTTACAAGAGGCGGTCATGACGTAAGTGCTATTGGTACTTCGCCAGTTTCTGCCGTGTTTCAAAACTATCAACGCTACATGATGACGCTTAGTGAAAATATTGATATCAGCGACAGCGTGCTTAATGACAATGTGCGCCAAATTGAGAGTGTACATGCTGCTGACTTACCGCTCGATGATGTGAATGTATTTCCGGAGGGTATGATGACAATGCTGAGTCGAGAGTTTGAGGGGGTTGACTTGTCGGGCGGTCAGTGGCAACGTGTGGCCTTGGCACGTGGCTTGTATCGCCGGCATAATATGATTGTTCTCGACGAACCGACGGCGGCCATTGACCCATTGGAAGAAACGCGCATCTATAAAAAGTTCGGTGCTTTAGCCAAGGGCAAGACGGCCGTTGTTGTGACGCATCGATTGGGGTCGGCGCGCATTGCCGATAGGATTATCGTAATGAAAGACGGCGAAATCGCAGAAGAGGGCAAGCATGAAAATTTGCTTTTGCAAAATGGTGTTTACGCTAAGATGTTTTATGCCCAATCGGAGTGGTATGAGCGTGTAGAATGATGCAGATGAGATGTACTCTATGAATCTATGCTATCTCAATGCGTCGGCCAGTATCTCGGGTAATTTTTGGGGTGTACATGCAAAGCATGGAATGCCCAGCGCGGCAATGTGCTTAGCAGTTGCTTCATCGTAAGCCGGTGCGCCGCTGTCACTAAGTGCTGTCATAACAAGTACTTTAACGCCGTTGCGGTGCAGATGCTCTAATTGCGCCAATAACTGTGATCGGTTGCCGCCCTCATATAAGTCGGTAAGTAAGATGAGTAGTGTTTCTTCCGGATTTTCTATCCATTGACGGCAGTGTTTGACGCAATTGTTAATGTCTGTGCCGCCGCCGAGTTGCACGCCTAAGAGCATATCGACTGGATCATTGGCGCATAATTCTGTGAAGTTGTGTACCGCGGTGTCAAAGGTGACAACGTGTGTTTTTGTACTTGCCATTGATGCCAAAATGCTGCCGCAGATTGAGCCATAGATAACCGACTCGGCCATTGAACCCGATTGGTCGATACCCAAAATGACAGTCCATTGTTTGCGGCGATTGGTGCGGTCGTAAAAATATATGCGCTCGGGTATAATGCGGCGGGCTTGCGGGTCGTAGTGTTTTATATTTTTACGTGCCGTGCGCTGCCAGTCGATGTCGCGAGCTGTTGGATTGTGGCTGTTGCGGTTGATAGTGGCGTGGACAGCATGTTGCAGGTCGTCTTGTAGACGCTCATTGATGTCGTCTGCCACGGCTTGTATAACAGATCGCGCAATGGCTTTGGATTTATCGGGGATGTTATGGCGCAGGCGCATCAGCGTAGCGGCGATGTTGAGGTCAGGCTTGACAGCGGCGAGTGTCTCAGGCTCAAGCAGTAGTTGGGTGAGATTTTTGCGCTCTATGCCGTCATGTTGTATGACGCTGACAACATCATTGGGGAAGAGATTTCGAATATCTGTCAGCCATTGCGTCACAGCAGGTGCGCTATGGTCTAAACTGGCATCTTGGCTGTTGTAGACGACGGACAGGGCACGGTCGAGAGCAGTGTTTTGGGGTGTGGGATCAGGCAGGCCTTCGACGTCATTGCCGAGAATCAGGCGCCAGCGAGTTTGCAGATTTGTCATAGGCTGTACTCCTCGAAATTGAAGTCGTTGGTTAATAATTCTTGTGACATTATGTATTCGACAGCATCGTCCGAAACGCACCAAATTTCCCCTAAATGTTGCCAAATATTGCGTCGCTCTTGGCGCGAAAAGTTGGAAAAAGTGCGGCGAAGAACGACTAAGATCCGCAAAAAATCCTCATCTTGCAGGGTTTCAATGAGGGTGTTGAGCAGTTGCCAGAGCAGTGGGTTGAGCAATAGGGCGTAATGGTTGAGTGTCGCTAAGCCTTCGAACCATTGGGCGGCTTGCGGTGCTGGGGTGCCGACGGAGAGCCGGTGGTGCAGATGCATGTCGAGTGTTGCCTCATTGAGCTGCCCGATGCTGAGTTGCACTGCTGTTGCGTAGCCGGCCAGTTGCGGGTTGATGTCATCGCGTTTGGTTAATTCACGCAGAGTTTCGTGCCATTGCGATATGTTGACGATATCAGAATGTGTGTCGGCGGTTATATGCAAGGTGTGCAGAGCGCGTTGTAGGCGCGGGGCGGTATATGCATTGCAGCTGCATGCGGCAGGGGCTTGCAGCACAGCTCTGAGGAAAAGTTGCGCCAGCAAGTTGGATAACGGTGCAGCATCGACGCGGCGCAAACTGCCGTAGGTGATGGCGGCAGACATATCTTGCACAGCGTTGGCCAGTGTGGGCAGATCATCATTGTCGATGGCGTATTCTGCCAACTGTTGCTGTGCTTGCCGCAGGGTGTCGGGCAATCCGCACAATGCTGATTGTTGCAAAATGCGTGTGATGTCAGACACATCGCTGCATTCTGACAGTGACTCATGCAAGAAAATCAATGTTGCCTGCTCAATACTTGCACTGAGTAGGGAAGTTTCGACAAGTTCGACTTCGATGTCGGGTGACCATTGTAGCGTAAAAGTTTCTTTCCACGTGGCGTGGTGTTGGTGATTGGGCTTGGGCGCGGCGAACGAAACACCGAGCGTGTACAGGCGATGCAAGAAAAACGAGCGGCGCAGGTCTAACGGCTTGCGCAAATCCAGCGTCAATGTCCGTGCGGCGTCTGCGTGAAATTTTCCGAGTTTCAGTTGCCGCAGTTGGTGAGCAAAGTCGTTTTGCAATGCTGTGCGGGCGGTGTTAACGGGCAACTGTCCCATGGCTGTGCCGATTTCGGCGTGGTGCATTGCCTCAGAAATAACGGACAGTTCGCCTTGGCCCAAGCAGGTAACGGCAGCGGCGCGCAAGTCTTGTAGCGTAGGCTGTTCGGCATTGCGTAAGTCTGCTAATCGCCGCGCCAGTTGCACCGTGTCAATGATTTCAGCGGTTGAGCGTATGTTGCCTTGGTTGCGCAGTTGGCGGGTGACTTGGGTTAGGAATATAGTTGGTAGTTGTGTCAATGTGTTATTTTGTAGCGCTTGCCATAATAGCTGAAAATAGTGAGGGCTTTCGTTGCCGGCACCGTAGCCGCTTTGAGTTGACAGGCGCGAATAGGCGTAGGGCATGGCTGTTAATGCAGTTTCGAGTGCCGGCAACTGCGAGAGCTCTTGGTCGGTCATGCCGTCACCGTTGTACAAAGCGGGGGCGTGGTAGGCGCCGCAGACAACGACGATTTTATTATCGGGTATACCGGACTGCCGCGCCGCCGCAATTTGACGACGCATATAGGCTTCACGCACCAAGTTTATGGCGTTGGGCGGCTGGATTTTTCGTAACGTTTCGGCAAATTCCGATATGGCGAGGGCATAATCTTCGCTACTTGCGCAATGTTCAAAAACAGCTTCCCAATAGGCATTATAGTTGTCATAGCCGTTGCGGCGGGCAATATCGTGGTAAATGGCGTTGGGGTCTGTGCGGTCATTGTCGGACTGTTTGCCGTGTAGCGCACAAAAAATGCTTGACGGCAGGTCGATGTATTGTGCTGTCACGCCATTTGCGTGTGCCCAACGGATGGCAATGAGTTCGGGCGAATAGTCGGCATAGGGCATGAGAATGGAGCGAATGGGCGGATCGATGGTGTAGGCCATGAGCGCGACGGGGGCGCGTGTCTCGCAGTGCGTCAGTGTGTCGAGATGCGCCGTAGCGTCGTCAGGGCCTTCGATGAGTACGATTTGCGGTTGGACGGCATCAAGCAGGCGCGACAAATGGAACGCAGATGCAGGCGATAAGTGGCGGATGCCGAAGATTTGCATGGCTACACCAACTCCCGGCACGCTGTGTATAAGGGCTTGTCACGGTGTTTTATAACAATGTCAAGATATTCTTTGAAAATGGCCGCGTCTTGTTCTTCTTTGACAATGGCACCGTGGAGACCGGCAGCAAGGTCGCTATCATTGATATTACCGTCGCCGAAACCGCTTGACAGCGCCATAGCGTTAATGAGCAGGCTGATGGCCTCGGCGGTGGACATAGGGCTTGATGGCTGTTTGAATTTTTCTTTGTCGCTGGCACCGGCACGGAGCTCACGGAAGATTTTGATGACTTTGGCAATGGTTTCGTCATTGGGCGGCTTCGCCGTTAAGGGTAGATGCTGTGATAGTTGTGCCACGCGGACAGTGACGATTTCTTGCTCGATTTGAGGTGTTTCAGGCGACGGCAGAATGACGGTGTTGAAACGGCGTTTGAGTGCCGCGGACATGGTGTGGATGCCGCGGTCACGGGTGTTTGCCGTGGCGATGATGTTGAAACCGCGGGCGGCTTGCACCGTTTGTGACAGCTCGGGTATGGGGAGTAATTTTTCGCTCATGATGCCAATCAGAGCATCTTGGACTTCACCGGCGCAACGCGAAATTTCTTCAAAACGAATCAGTCCGCCGTTTTCCATGGCGGTGTAGACAGGCGATTTGATAAGCGCATCGGGCGTTGGGCCGTTGGCGATGAGCATGGCATAGTTCCAGCCGTATTTAATTTGTGACTCATCGGTGCCCATGGTGCCTTGAATGACATTGGTGGACTGTCCGGTAATCGCGGCGCAAAGATGTTCGCTCAGCCACGATTTTGCTGTGCCGGGGTCGCCGGTGAGCAGCAGTCCGCGGTCGGTTTGCAGGGTGGCAATAGCAATTTCAACGAGGCGTTTGTGGCCGATGTACTTGGGTGTAATGTTTATATCGCCGCATTGGCCGCCTGTAATGTAGAGTAATACGGCGCGTGGCGAAAGGCGCCAACCGTATGGTTTTTCGGCACTGTCGTTGGCAACGAGTGCGTTTAATTCGGCCTGATATTGCTGCTCGGCTGGCAGGCGCAGCTGTGTCATGAGAAATTACCGCCTTTTGTAAAATTGGAGAAATCGGGGTGCTGGCGCGCATATTTGGGGAGTTTGAGGAGTTTGATGCAGCCGTCGAAGAGCGGGCGTTCATCTGAGATGATGTGTTTGCGTGTTGACTGCAGGATACGCAGTGCAGCTTTGTCGCCGCGTATGACTGTGGCGTTGAGCGCAGCGAGGCGTATGGATTTTTCATTGTCGAGCAGGCAGGTGTTTAGCAGTGGATGAAGCGTTTCGTATCGGCCCATCAGTGATACGGCGACGGTGCGGAGTTCGAGGCACGCAGATGTGTAAGTTTTCTTAATGAGCTTATCGCTGCTTTTTAATGCGTCCAGCACGCGAAGAATGATGGAATGGCGCGGATTTTGCGGGTTGAATTGCGGTTCGAGCAACGGCAGGCAAGCATTGTCTACGCTGCACAGCGCTTGTGCTGCAAGCATGGCGATGCCGTGTGAAGTATTGAGCAGGGCTTGACATAGTGGCGCAATGAGGCGAATGTCACGTAACTTTCCAGCATAGAAGGCTTCTTGCAATTGAGGCAGTTGCGCAGGGTCTTCAAGGGCGCGGCGTAAGGCTGCCAGTTGAGTATGAGGTAGGGGAGAGGAGAGTTTACAAGGCTTGCCACGCAATGGCTTGAAGTTTTCCAGAGATGCAAGGTATTCGGCTTGGGTGACGTTGACGGCCAATGCCAATGCTGAGGCTTGTAGTATTGTAGCAGCGTCGGCGCACTGTCCCAATGACACTGCAAGTTTACCGTAGACGGGCACGCTTTGCCCTGCAGCTGTCAACTGTGCCGCGAGAGCTTGTAATATGGCGTCACCGCGCGCGCAATGAGCGCCGGCAAGTGTTATGCGGCGCAGCTCTGTTGTTGTGGCCTGGACGAGGGACATGAGATGGCTCCTTTTTAGTCACGATGTAGCGTATATGCGGGATGCCCGAGTGGGACCTATTGCAAATGAATTAATCCTGTGCGAGTTATCAGTGAAATCGGCGCGATTTGTAGGGTGTGGTTGCGGCATGTGATTTGTACGAGCATACAAGACTTGGGTTGGCTACCCAATGCCGTCAATGTTGGTATGGTGGGTGGGAAGCCGTCATAGAGGGGGCTGTGCAGTGTAATGCAGCTTTCGTTCTGCCGAATGGCTAGATTTCCATCAACGTGTCCCAATGCATCAAAAGTGAGCAGGATATAACAGGCGTTGTGACATAAAGGGTTTATCAATTGTTTGCGCGCGGTATGCAACGCTGATTTCCAGTCGCTTTGCGCGTGTGACATGATTGTTGACCACACGTCGGTGGTTGGTAATTGCGCATGTGGCGCGGACTCCCAACGGATACGAGGGTTGAGGTTTTCGGAGGGGTAGCGGTACAGTGTCGGAATGGTTAATATGGTCTCTATGCTATCTTCAGCGTGTAGATGTGTGCCCGCTGTATAGGGGCGTACGTGGCGTGTGGTGTAGATGATGCCGTCGTTGAGCGACAGCCATAACCCTATATCCTCATAGCGCAACAACGGTTCGTTGTCGTAGACAGTGAATGCCAGTTGTATCAATTTTGCATCGGTCATGGTTAAGCCGAATGTTTTTAATTCCGACAGTTGCCACGCGGTGCCGATAAAGGATTCAATGTCAGACGCTGTGTCACGTGCTTTGCCTTGTAAGCGGTCTTGTAAGTAGCGCTGGCAGCGGCACAAGGCGGCGTGGAGGCGCGATACGTTTTCGTGTAATGTGACGTGCATGATTTCAGTGTCGATGATAAGGAAATTGTCGAGCATAGTCAACAGTGATTGTTGGATGCCGGGGATATAGAAATCGCCCAAGAGGCGTATCTGCGCGGTGTAGTGAGATAGGCTTTTGCCGTCGATGGAGGCTAAGCCTTGCTTTGCCATGGCTTCAAGTAATGTCAACGCTTGTGTTATGCCATCAAGCTGTTGTACCATTTTTTTGTTGTTATCGGTACGAAGTGCTGTTTTTTTAGAGGGCTTGCGCGGCGTGAAGTATTCGGGCGGGGTGGCGGAAGTTGTGAAGTGATGGGGTGTATAGATGTAGGCGAGTAGCAGAGCAAGGGCGTGTTTGCAAGGCTTTTTGCGACTGGGGCAGCTGCACTTCGACAGGGGCATTGCACTGTTGCTGAAGTCAACCCAAAGGCGATAAATCTTGTTACCATTGCCGGCGCATTGGCCGGATAGGATGGTTTGATGGATGTGTAAGTCACTTAAAGCAGCGTTACTCATGGCGAGTTTTTGCGCGTTGGCGAAGGTGTCGGGCGCAAGCGATTGCACCCATGCGGCGGATAATTCCATGCGTCACCTCCTGAATATCTCTATCATACAGGAAAAGGCGGGGTGTGTCAATGTGTCATGTCGGCGAATTTCGACATAGTATGGACGGGATGCCATCAGTAAAACATTGTAAGGAGACTAACTATGGAAGAGAAGAATTTTTACCAAAGATTTGTGCCGCGGGGCCATGATGACCAAGGCGAAGACTATGACAAAAGAGACAATCAAAATGAGAATCAAGACGAAGATTACGACGGCGGTCAAAAAGGCAGTCAAGGCGAAGACCAAGATGATGATTATGATGAAAAGCGACCGGATAAAGGCTGTGACTGTGATGATGACGATGATGAGCAGTCGGGCAAGCATCACGGAATAAGGCCAAAACCGGGAAAATGTATCGTGATTTGTGACTGTCCGAAGGGCGAAAGAGGCGAGCGCGGTGAAAAAGGTGAGCCGGGCGAACGCGGCAAGCGCGGGCATCAAGGCGAACGCGGGGAGCAAGGTGAGCGCGGACGTCGGGGTGAGCAAGGCGAACAGGGTGAACGAGGCCCGAGAGGCGAGCGCGGCAAGCCGTGTAATGCCTGTGAAAGAGTCAGCAATCCTGGTTTTGAAACTTGGATAAACGGATTGCCGCGTGATTGGGAAGGCTGTCACATTGAACCGAATATGGGCTATGAGCCACATGGAAGCATTGAGCGTACAACAGCTCGCGGGACTGTGCATACGGGCAAGAGTGCGGTGGCGTTGTCGCGTCGCAGTTGCATCTACCAGACCATCCATCATGTGGATGAGGGCGTTTGCTGCGAGCTATCATTCTTTGCTAAGAGTGACGATTGCAATGCCGGTTTGACGGCTGAGGTGTTGTTTGAAACGCGACACAAAGGTGAACGCGGCGCAGTCGTTGAAATACGGCGTGGCGATCTCAACACACAGTGCAGTGGCTATGGCTACTACCGCGTGACGACGTGTAAAGCGCCGCACGGTGTGGTTAAGGCAATCATTCGCTTTAAGGCAGATACCGACGAAATTGGCAATGTGTATATTGATGATGTGAGTTTTAAGTAAGAGAAAAGCCGCCCGTAGGCGGCTTTTTTTTTATTCACCTTCCTCGGTGTTTTCATCACCCTCGGCTGTGTCTTCGTTTTCCTCTTCATCGTTGGTGGGTGGAGCGGCCTCTTCGGGCTCTTCTAAGAAAGTGAGCATAAAGGTGCGGTCGAAGTCATCATTTTCGACGACCTCAGCGGCTTCGGTGAGTGTCTCAATATGCTCATCGACGGCAGTTCGTTCTAAAATCGGGCGAATTAAATCTTGCCATTGCGTGCCGATGGACGACATATACATGACGTGGGCACCGAATTGGGTCATGACAACGCCGTAGTCACCGACTTGGCGGGTGCTGTCGAAGCACCAGTCATTGAATTCAGGCACCATTTGTCCGCGCTGGGTGTTGGCGAGCATGCCGCCTTGTTGACCTGATGGGCAGTCGCTGTATTGGCGTGCTAAGTCGGCAAAACTTGCCTCGGTTGCTGCGCCGGCGAGCCACTGGTCAAGAATGTCTTGGGCAGCATGGCGTATATCGTCGCGCTCTTCGTCAGTTATATCGTCACGCATGTGGCCGGGCACGCCGTCACGCTCCTCAAAGCCAATCAGGATATGCCGCACGTCGATGGATTCTACATCATCAACCGAGGCAGGACCCTCGGGACGGTAACGGCGCAGGAACATGACGACGAAATATTCAGATTGACCGGCAATGACAGTAATGTCACTGCCTTGGCGATCTGTATCAAACAAATACTCACGCACCAAGACAGGCGTGCGTGTATAGGATGAACCGACTTCTAGTGTGTGTTGGTCTCCGTCAAAGCCGGTTTGCTCAGGTGGGCGGTTTTCGTTGGCATAGGCGATGAAATCGGCCTCGGTATCAACGGCGGCCATCATGGCTTCGGCGCGCTCGCGGGCTTGTGCCATAGCGTCCTCTTCGGTGTCATTGCCTGTTGGTGTGCCGTCAAAAGAGAAGACACGAAAGTCGACGAAGTCAACGGCATTGGGGTCTTCATTGTAGGCAGTTTCCAGCTCGGCGTCGGTAAAAGTCAAGTTGTCGCGGAATTGGTCGACGTAGCGGTTGACCAAGATGGAGCGCTCCATGTCATGCAGCAACAATGCCATATCGGCACCGTAGCCGAAGTGGTAGGCAATCAACTCGTCGGGAGTGACATTCATCTCGGCGGCCTGCTCTTCGACAGCCGTTTGATATTGGCGGATTTCGTCATGATCGGATGGATCCAGTGAGATGCCGGCACGATCAGCGGCATTAGAGAGCGCAATCATGGTGCGGATTTGCGATACTGTTTGTTCGTGCAGCATTTCATCGATGGTTTGCTCTTCGTCAAACATGGAGGGTTGTTGGTCAAGCGGGACTGTTAAATCGGCGCCGAGGCCTTGCGTGCTTTCCATGTAAGCGCCAAATAGGCGGGCGTAGAAATAGTTGTATTCAATGACCGAGATTTCCACGCCATCGATAACCAGCGCCGTTTCATGGAACGCCGGATTGGGCGTGGGCGCGGTGATGGCCGGCGGGCCGGTTGGGGTGCCGGGTTCATTTTCGTCATCAATGCGCGAACAACCGAAAGCAATCAAGGCAATGGCGGCTATCGCGGCCATGAGCAGGGCAAGTTTTAGCCAAGTTTTCATGATGATTCTCCTTATCGTTTGGCAATCAGAGTGGAGGGCGACCAAGAACGGTCGCCCGTAAAGCGGCGAATATGAGTGTAATTGTGGTTTACAGCCTGCGCTCTAGTGAGAACATACGCGCCGGCCAACGGATTATGGGCATGGGGTGCTCCTCCATTTGTTCGGCCAGGAAGCCAATGTTTCTAGCCGGGTCTTCCTCTTCATCGGTGCCGGGCGCGGGGTCGCCGTGATAGGCTCTTTGAAGCAGTTGTTCACGCACCAAGAACTGCCATGTGTCCAGTTCGGAGAATTCACGGAAGTAGACAAGGGCGTAGCCCGGCACGATATCGCTACCCTCGGGAGAGGGCAATGGTAGGATGGCTACATCGCCTGCGCGGCGTGCGCTGTCAGTAATCCATTGGTCAAGCTCTGTTTCAGCTTGATAGGGCAGGCGGTATTGATCAAGCCGTCCGCCGGTGGAGTCTCCAGAAATGTCACGTGCCAGGGCAGCAAAGATGTCTTCTGTTGCGTCGCCAGCCTCAAATTGCGCCAAGATGTCTTCAATTTCTTCATACGCAGCAGTGACTTGCTCTTCGGTCGGGTCAGCGCCTGCAGTGCGCTCTGCCGGTACGGTAATGATGCGAAGGTTTGCGTAGGCCGTGTGTGTTGCCTTGTCTCGTGACACAAAACGCACAACATAGGCATGTGCCGTTACGGTTTCATCATCTTCTCCGGCGGGATTAGTGTGAGTAAAGATAGCAATGTTGCCCTCGCGCGCACCAGCGGCAAATGCCCATTGTCCAACAGTGACAGTTGTTTCGCCGCTGCCCTCATTATCTTCGTCATCATCGTCTTCGTCGCCGGGCAGAGCGGGTATGGTGGCCGTGCCCAGGATGTTGATGTCGTCTTGAAGCAGGCCGCGGCGGAAGACGCTTTCGGCGTCAAATTCGGCATTGTCATCTTGCAGGGCAAGCACTTCATCGATGAATGCCGCTTCGGTGTCGTCCTCGTCATTGACGCGGTTGACAAAGGCTTCGGCTTGTCTGCGGACGGCGGCAAGTGCGTCATCTCTGAGGGTTGTGATGGTGACTTGGTCTTCCTCGTCTTCACCATCGTCTTCGTCAGAAGCCCCGGGTTGCGTCAAATCGGGGATGGGGAGGTCGGGTGTATCGCTTTCTGTGACATCATCTCCATTGTTATCGTCGACGCCGGGCAGTGAGCGTGTTTCTTCGGCAACGCGATAAACCATGAGCGTTACAACATCGTAGTCGTCTTGATTTTCTTCGTACTCGTCGTCATATTGCTCTTGTGTGAAGACTTGGTCGCGGTTCCATTGTTCGCGGAATTGATTGGCCAAGAATTGACGTTCCATGCTGGAGCGTACAGTATTCAAATCGACACCGCGTCCGTAGAGTTGGCGCAGGAAGCGGTTGGGACGGTTGTCGACTTCGCGGATGGCGGTTTCGAAAGCCTCCATCTCGGCATCAATGCGCAGGCGGTTTTCTTCGCTGAGTTCCATGCCGGCCTCATGCGCTAAGGCAACTAAAATTAAAGTTTCGTGCAGTTGGCGGTTGGCATGCGCGATGCCACTGGCGGCGATGCCGGCTTGACCCTGCGAGGCAAGCGAATAGCGCAGGTCGATATTTTGACCGACCCAAGAGCCAAACTCAACAACACCTCGACCCATATTGTAATTGTACTCGGCGACCGAAACTCGCTCGCCGCGGAATTCCAACGCGGTTAGATTGCGCTCGGCGATGCCTGTTGATAAAAAGAGCATGGTGGCAAAGAGCAAAGCCAGTCCGATGACCAGTACTTTAGTGAAAAATTTGTCCCAGCTAAAGGGCTTTTTCTCCGTGGCGACCGGTACGGCACGTTGTTGTTTGCGTAGTCGTTTTTCGCGTGATGCACTCATGGTTGAATGACTCCTCTCGTGAATTGGGAAGGTTTAGGGTATGTGTACTTCTATTAACATGACAAACAAAGCGCCTTTTCAATCAAATTTCGGTACGCATCGGTGTGCTTGACTTGTCCGACGGCTGAAAATGACGGTTGACGCAGCGTCTCAGCTGCCAGTTGGCGTATTTGTTCAACTGTTACGGCATCGTAACCGGTGATGATTTCGTCAGTTGTAGCGACATGGCCGAGAACTTTCATGCTGTGCACGGCGTGCGATATGCGCGAGCCGGTTGATTCGAGTCCGATGACCACGCTGGCTTTAACTGATTCGCGATGACGATCAAGCTCATCTTGGGTTGGGCCATCATGCGCCAATGAAGCTAAGATTTCGCCAATCATACGCAATGCTTTGTCTTCGGTGTCGTGGCCCAGTGCGGTGTAAACGCTTAGCAATCCTGTATCGATAAACGATGTTGTGTTGCAATACACATTGTAACACAATCCGTGCGTCTCGCGCAAGGCTTGATACAGCCGTGATGACCATCCGCCGCCCAAAATGCCGCACAATAGATGTTTGATATATCGTCGACCATGTCCTGCGGGCAAGCAGGGGAACGTCAGACACAAATGGTTCTGCTCTAACGGCTTATCAGTTGCTATAACGGCGGAGATGTATGATGCTTTTTGCGTTTGAACAGCTTCACTGGCCGGAATGGTGCTGAGCACGTCGGCAAAATTCTTAATATCAGTATCGTTGTATTGCCCGACGATAGCGGCAATGAGATTCGATCCCCGGTAAGCCTGGTCACGCATGGTTTGTAAGTCTTTGCCCGTCAGTGTTTGTAATGTTTCAGGCGACCCCAGAATTGGGCGACCCAACGCCTGTCCGGGGAAGACGGCTTGTAATAAAGTTTCGCCGACCAAATCTTCGGGCGAATCTTCGTACATGTCGATCTCTTCCAAAATTACACTGCGTTCGAGTGACAAATCCTTATCGCGCAGGTTGGCATGAAACACCATGTCAGTCAAAATATCCTGCGCTGTGGCCAAATGATTGTGCAGGACGCGAGCATAGTAGGCAGTCGCGTCTTTGGTGGTGTAGGCATTAAATTGTCCGCCGACGCTGTCGGTCAACGCCGCCAACCGGGTCGCCGAATAACGCGTCGTGCCCTTGAATACCATGTGTTCAAGACAATGGCAGATGCCGTTTTGGGCAGCTGTCTCATGCCGCGAACCGACATTCGCCCAAATGCCGATTGACGCGCTTCGAACGCTGTCAACGGGTTCCAGCAACAGCGTTACGCCGTTGGAGAGAGTTGTGATGTTTGTCATCTAGACCTCGATATCATGGCGCCTGCGGGCGGGAAAGCCATCCGCCGTCTCGGGCGCGGTACCTTTTTTGCAAAAGGGTAAGAAATTAGGGCGAAGGGCGCGTTGTCATCACTGCGCCCTTCGCTTACGGTTTATGGGCGTGGCAATGCGTCTTTTCTTGACAAATTCATACGGCCTTTTTCGTCGATGCCCAAATATTTGACGGGTGTGATATCACCAACGTTGAGCACATCCTCAACTTTTTCGGTACGCCCGTGATCAATTTTTGAGATATGCACCATGCCCTCTTTACCCGGTGCGAATTCAACGAATGCACCGATGGGAATAACGCGGGTGACCGTGCCCTGGAAAATCGTGCCAACTTCGGGTTCAAATACGATTGATTTGATAGTATCTTCGGCCTTTTTGCCGTCCTCGGTGTTGATCGCAGCAATAAAGATGCGGCCATCGTCCTCGATGTCGATTTTGCAGCCGGTATCAGCGACAATTTTTTGAATAACGCTACCGCCTTTTCCGATGACATCGCGGATTTTCTCAGGGTCGATTTGTAAAATAATCATCTTGGGCGCAAAGGGTGAAAGCTCTTCGCGCGGTGTGGGAATGCAGGGCAGCATGGAACTGTCGAGGATATCGTAACGCGCGTCACGCGTGAGTTCCAAGGCGCTTTGGATAACCTCGTGACTTAGACCGTCGATTTTGATGTCGACTTGGATGGCGGTAATGCCCGCCTTGGTGCCGGCAACTTTGAAGTCCATGTCGCCGTAGAAGTCTTCAATGCCTTGGATGTCGGTAAAAGTCTTCCAAGTGTCGCCTTCGACGACAAGACCGGCCGAAATACCGGCAACCGGTGCTTTGATCGGTACGCCGGCGTCCATCAATGCCAGGGTTGAGCCACAGACGGCACCTTGCGATGTCGAACCGTTGGAGCTGATGACTTCGCTGACCAAACGGATGGCGTATGGGAAATCTTCTTCGCTGGGAATGACGGGTTCTAATGCACGCTCGGCCAATGCGCCGTGACCGATTTCACGCCGTCCCGGACCGCGTGATGGACGTGCCTCGCCGACCGAATAGGGCGGAAAGTTGTAATGGTGCATATAGCGCTTAGACTCTTCTTCAAAGATGTTGTCGAGTTTTTGTTGGTCGCCGATTGTGCCGAGTGTGACACTTGTCAGCACTTGTGTTTGGCCACGGGTAAACATACCCGAGCCGTGTACTCTTGGAAGAATGCCGACCTCCGAAGCCAGCGGGCGCACATCAAGCATATCACGTCCGTCGACGCGCTTGTTGTCGTCGAGCAGCCAGCGGCGCACGACGTGTTTTTGCATTTTGTATACAACGTCGCCGAAATCGGCTTCCACAGTCGAGAATTGTTCAGCATATTCGGCAACGACTTCGGCGCGCAATGCCTTAATACGGGCGTCGCGCTCAACTTTGTCGTCGGTGTCCATGCAGTGGCGCAAAGCGTCGATTTTGCTTGCCATCAGGACATCGTATAATTCTTGGTTGATTGGTGAGCAGGCGTACTCGAATTTCGGCTTGCCAATTTCGGCGACAATGCCTTTGATGAAGCGCACAAGGTTGGCGTTTTCGTCTTGTGCAAACTTGATGGCGGCCAACATCTCGGCTTCCGGCACTTCATTTGCGCCGGCTTCAATCATCATGACGCGCTCTTCCGTGCCTGCGACAACCAAGTTCAACGTCGACTTCTCGCGCTGCGCCGTGGTGGGTGCGATGGTCAACTCACCGTCAACACAACCGACTGCTGTGCCAGCAATTGGGCCGTTCCACGGAATATCAGAAATCGCCAACGCGATGGATGCGCCGAGCATAGCGGGCATTTCAGGCCCGTTGTCGTTGTCGACGCTCATAACGGTCGCCAAAATGCTGACGTCATTGCGCATATCAGACGGGAACAACGGACGCATGGGTCGATCGATCAACCGCGCTGCCAGCACTGAACGCTCAGAGGGGCGGCCTTCGCGGCGCATAAAGCTGCCGGGGATGCGGCCGACCGAGTAGAGGCGTTCTTCAAAGTCAACGCTCAGCGGAAAGTAATCAATACCGTTGCGAGGCAAGGCAGATGCCGTAGCGCAGACCAATACGGCGGTGTCGCCGTGGCGCACCATGCATGAGCCGTTAGCCAGTTCGGCGAATTTGCCGACTTCAACGGTCAGCGGCCGCCCGCCCAGCGTGGTGGAATAAACTTTATTGCCGGGGAATTCTCTTTGAGTAATCATTATAATGTGTACCTCTACTTCCGCAAGCCTAATTTGGCAATGATGGCGCGGTACCGTTCGATGTCTTTGCGCTGCAGATAATCGAGCAGACTGCGGCGCACGCCGACCATTTTGAGCAGGCCGCGGCGCGAATGGTTGTCTTTTTTGTGGATTTTGAGATGCTCGGTCAACTCGTTGATGCGGGCTGTGAGCAATGCGATTTGCACTTCGGGCGAGCCGGTATCGGTCGCATGTGTGCGGTTGTCATTGATGACTTGGTTTTTCTTTTCCTTTTGAATCATGGGGTAGTTCACCTTTCCTTGTTTGTTTTTGATCGTGTGCTTTGTTGCCCATCAAGCCCGGTTGTAGGCGGGTGAATACCCTAAAACTGAGCAAGAGGATACAAAATACATTGCATTGTATCATAGGTTGCGGGAAATGTAAAGCCCATAAATTTTACTGAAAATGTTTGACTTTGGCAGGAATATGTGCTAAAGTAGAGGCAACCGAGGTTGCCTGAAAAAAAGGCGGCCTAAAAACGATAAATATATGGAAAATATATGGAGGAGAAGCTGTATGAAAAAAGGCAGAAATCGCCCCTTGGTATTGCGGTGGGTGGCGAGTGTTCTTGTGCTGTGCATGGTGCTGGTGATGTTGCCTGCGGCGGCAGAGCGCGG